>CAINHV010000143.1 GCA_903848965.1 uncultured Opitutia bacterium
GCTCGTTGACGGAGCCGGGTTTGATCTTGCCGGGCCAGCGCACGATGAATGGCACGCGCACGCCGCCTTCCGTGAGGTCGCGTTTCGTCCCCGTGAGACCGCCGCTGCTCTGGAAAAACGCGGCCTTGTGACCGCCCTCCTGATGGGGACCGTTGTCGCTGGAGAACATGACGATCGTATGCTCATCCAAGTTCAGGGCCTTTAGTTGCGCCATCACGGCACCCACGTCGCGGTCCACGAATTTCATGGCGCTGGCGAAAGCTTTTTCCACCGGGGGCCAGTCCCGCGAAGCGAATTCGGCATCGGCGGGTGCTTCCATGCCATGGCCGAGCGGCGAGGATTCGTCCGCTTCGTTGTTCGCGTGGGGAAGAATGGGTGCGTAATAAAGGAAGAACGGTTTGCTGCGGTCCTTCGCGCGCTCGGCGAGGTAGCGCTGCACATCTTCAGCCAACAGCTGCGGTGCCCACTGCTTCCGGCCGTCGAGCGGGGCCACGCCGGTCCCGGGTTTGTTGTCCGAGCCGGGAATAATCCGGTTGTCGAACGACACCTTGGCCCCGTTGCGAAAGAGGTAAGTGGGGTAACCATTGTGCGCGTGCGCCGTGTCCACGTAGCCGAAGGAATAATCGAAGCCTTTTTTCTGCGGATCATCCGGGGGCAGAGGCATGCCGAGGCCGTATTTGCCGATGCACGCGGTGAGGTAGCCCGCATCCTTGAGCAACCGGGCCACGTTGAGATCCGTGTCGGGCAAGTGACTGGGGCCATTGGCGCGAATGCGGCTGTGGCCCGTGTGCAGGCCGGTCATGAGGACGCAGCGCGAGGGCGCGCAGACCGTGGAGCCCGCATAGTGCCGCGTGAACTTCATGCCCTCGCTCGCCAACCGGTCCACGTTCGGGGTCTGTAAAGTCTTTTGGCCGTAACAGCCAAAATCGCCATAGCCCGCGTCATCTAGCAGGATGTAGATAATGTTGGGTTGGGCGGGCGACTGTGCAGGCCCGGCGGCCGAGAGCGCGGCCGGCGAAGTGAGTAAGAGCGCGGCCAGGGTAAAGATGTTAAGGGGATTTCTCATAGTGTAATTCATGGTGTTTCCAGGAGCCGGCCGCCCTCGCGACCTACCAGTGAGTCGATCGATTTTGAATCCGTGATTCATGCCCGGTTGCACAGCGGTTACTTCAACTGTGCCGCCGCTCGGGCGGGCCGGAGTGTTGGGTCCGGGTTGCCGGCTCGCTCCTCTTTTGCCGCTTTGCCGCCTTGGTTTTGGGCCACGTCGGGGGCGAATGACGCTGGGAACGATGCGGCCAGTCGTTTCATCTGGGTTCGGATTTCCGGATCGCTCGAAGCCGCGAGGTTGGTCCACTGCAGGGGATCGCGCGCCATGTCGTAAAACTCTTCGGCGCCATCTTGGTAGCGGATGAAATACCAACCCTCGTCGCGCACGGAGGCGTTGCCCTTGCCGTTGACCGTGATGGACGGGTAGGGCCAAGGCGTCTGCGGCTCGCGCAACAATGGGGCGAGGCTGCGTCCGTCGATTTCCGGTTTGGCCGGCAATCCACATGCCTCGATCAGGGTGGGGAAGAGATCGATCAGGTTGACC
>CAINHV010000144.1 GCA_903848965.1 uncultured Opitutia bacterium
GCCGGCCACTCGCTCACGCTCGCCGCCACAAGAAAGGGAGCGAACACGAGAGGTGGATTGTAACGTAATCCGTTACAATCCACGCTCCCCGCCATGTCCCACTCCACCCGTCTGCTTTCCCGTCGTGCCGCGCTCAAGGGCGCCGCCCTCGCCGCGCTCGGCTACCCGCTGCTGCGTCCGCTCTCCCTGCTCGCCGCCGCCCCGGCCTCCCTGCCGGATCGCACCCACGGCATCAAACTCGGCCTCGCCTCCTACACGCTCAGCACGCTGTCCGTCGATCAGGTGATCGCGGTGACCAGCCAGCTGGAGCTGAAGACGGTCGCGCTCTTCCGGCTGCATGCTCCGTGGGCGACAGGAACCGTCGAGGAATGCCGGACCGTGGTGAAGAAATTTGCCGACGCGGGCATCACGGTCACCAGCACCGGCGTCGTCGAGCTACCCAATGAAGAGGCCGCCGTCCGCAAGGCCTTCGAGAATATTCGCGGCGCCGGCCTGAAGAAATTCTGTGGGCGGCCCACGGTCGAGTCGCTCCCGCTCGTCGAGAAGTTCGTCAAGGAATACGACGTCGTCGTCGCCATCCACAATCATGGTCCGACCGATCGCTACCCGAAGTCGGCCGATGCGTTGAAGGCCATTCTCCCCTACGACAAGCGCATCGGCCTCTGCGTCGACGTCGGCCACGGCTGGCTGGCGGATGAGGATCCCGCCGAGACCATCCGGATGGCGAAGGATCGCGTGTACGAGGTTCACCTCAAGGACACCCGGGGACCCAAGGACGGAAAGTTCAGCGACTCCGGCCCGGTGATCGTCGGCCGCGGCCTGCTCGATTTCAAAGCCATCATGGCCGCGCTCGTGGAGATCAAATTCGCCCACGAAGCGGAGTTCGAATACGAGGAGCCCGTGCCGAACAAGGTGCCCGGCCTCGCGGAATCCGTGGGCTACGTCCGCGGCCTGCTGGCCGCGATGTGATCAAGTAGCGCCGGTCTCTGACCGGCGAAAGCGGTAGCGAAGGTGCGTCGAGGCGGGACGTTGTGCGGGAGGGACGGGGGCGATGCAGGATTTATCGGAGTGCGCCCCGACGTGGAGGCAACCAGCCCACACACCCCGGCGCTGCGCGCCACCCCTCTCCAGAGGGGATCTTCGGCCCGTGCTTCTTCAGGTTCCCCTCTCGGAGTGCCGAGCGCAGCGACAATCTGACCAGATCTCGCGATGCGCCCCGGCGCTTCGCGAAATCGTGTCCTGAATGGGTGCCCGAAATGCGGGGGGTGTGGCGCGATGCCCTCTCCGATGGGACAGCTGTGGTCGGAGACCGGCGCTACGGGCTGCAATCGTGGGCTCGGGCTCCCCCACCCGATCGCCGTTCAGACGACGACGACCGTGTTGGTCAGCGTGCCGATGCCCGACACGGTGATCGCCACCTCGTCACCGACCTGCAGCGTGAAATCGTCCCCGGGGACGATGCCCGTGCCGGTGAGCAGAAGCGCGCCATGCGGGAAGGTCTGCGAACGGAAGAGGTAGTCGCGCAGTTCGTTGAACTTGCGCTTGATTCGGCCGATCGGCGTGCGGCCACTGAAAACCGTCTTGCCGCCGCGGCGGATGGCGATGCCGATCGTCCAGCGACGGACGGTGGGTTCCTTGGTGCCAATCACGATCCACGGGCCGATGGCGCAGGCGCGATCGTAGATCTTGGCCTGGGGCAGATAGAGCAGGTTCTCGCCCTCGATGTCACGCGAGCTCATGTCGTTGCCGATGGTGAAGCCGACCAGCGCGGCGCGCGAATTGAACACCAGCGTGAGCTCGGGCTCGGGGACGTTCCACTTTGCGTCGCGGCGGATGCCGACGGTGTCGCCCTGACCGACGGCCTTTCCGGGTTGAGACTTAAAGAACAACTCCGGCCGCGGCGCATCGTAAACGCGGTCGTAGGCCGTCGCGCTGAAATCGGATTCCTCCATTCGTGCCGCCTTGCTGCGCAGGTACGTGACACCCACGGCCCAGATTTCCTGCTGGTCAACGGGCGCGAGCAGCGTGACCCCGGCCAAGGCGTGGCGCGGCAGCCGCGGGCTCAGGACGCTCTTCAACATCGCGACGGGGTTCTTGGCCTCGAGGATCGCATCGAGCCGGGTCACGCCAGCGGCGGAGAGGTCGATCACAGAGCGACCGTTGGCGGAGAGGACGCCCACGCGGGGCGAGGAGTCCTTGGTTTGGAAGCGGCAGAGTTTCATGGGAAAAATCTAAATTCCGGAGGGACGCAGCAAGCCTGCGCCCTCCGACGATTGTTACACGGAGTAATCGAGATACACCGTCTTGGTCCGCGTGTAGAAATCGAGCGCCTCGACGCCCTGTTCCTTGAACGAGTCGGTGCTGGATTGCTTCACGCCGCCAAACGGCGCCTGCAGCGCGAGGCCGGTGGAGATTTGATTCACCTTCACGACGCCGGCCTCGATCTTCTCTGCATACCGCAGCGCGTTCTTGAAATCGCGGGTGACGAGTGACGCCGAGAGTCCGACGTCGACTCCGTTCGCGATCCGCAGGGCCTCGTCGAAATTGCCCGCGGGAATGATCACCACCACCGGGCCGAAGACTTCCTCACAGGCAATGCGCATCGAGGGGGTGACGGAACCGATCACGGTCGGCTCCATGAACCAGCCATGGGCGAAGTCGCCCGTGGTGATCCGGTTGCCGCCGCAGAGCAGTTGGGCGCCGTCCTTCACCGCGGTCTTCACCCACTCGAGATTGCCGTTGAGCTGGGACTCGCTGACGGCCGGACCCATGTCGATGCCGGCGGTCAGGCCGTTGCCTACTTTCCAGGCTTTGGCCTTCGCCACCAGTTTCTCGGTGAAGGCAGCGAGCACGGACTGATCGACGATCACGCGGCTCGTCGCGGTGCAGGCCTGGCCGGTGAGGCCGAAGCCCGCGCGGGCGACCAGGTTGACGGCGAGATCGAGATCGGCATCCGCGAGGACGATGGTCGGATTCTTGCCGCCCATCTCCATCTGCGCGCGTGCCATCCGCTGCGCGAGCTGCTGGTAAATCGCGTGGCCGACGCCGAAGGAACCGGTGAACGAGAGCGCGCCGACCGACTTGTGCGTGACGATCGCGCCACCGACTGCGCGGCCTTCGCCGACGACCACGTTGAGCACGCCCTTCGGCAGTCCGGCCTCCGCGAGCACGCGGGCGAGTTCGAGCGAGAGCGCGGGGGAGACTCCGGCCGGTTTCAGGACGACGGCGTTGCCGGTGACGAGGGCCGGCGCGAGCTTCCAGGCGGGAATCGCCACGGGGAAGTTCCACGGCGTAATCAGCGCGACGATCCCGACCGGGCGCCGCGTTGTGTAAAGGAGGTTGCCCGGCAGATCATGCGGGATGGTGCGTCCGCCGATCGTGTAGCTGAGCCCGCCGTAAAAGCGGAAGATATCCGCGGCACGCTGCACTTCGCCCGTGCTCTCGGCGAGCGTCTTGCCTTCCTCGCGCGTCAGCAGTTCGGCCAGCTCGGCCTTGCGCGCCTCGAGCAACTGGGACGCCTTGCTCAGAACGCGGCCCCGCGCCACCGCGGTGGCGTCGGCCCAGCCTGGAGCGGCCAGCTCGGCGGCGGCGACCGCGGCCAGAGCGTCGTCCACGCCGCTGGCGGGATAGTCGGCGACCACTTCGCGCTGGTCCGCCGGGTTGCGGGTCTGCGACCGCGCCCCCGAACGTGCCGCCACCCATTCGCCACCGATGAAGTTCTGGTAAGTGCGCATCCGCCTAACGCAATCGCCCCGGCCCCGCGGTTCAAGGGAGAACGCTGCCGCGCCGTCCCACCGCCACCGGCCGCCCACCCGGCTTCCGCCCACCGACCCAATCCGACGTGTAACGTAATACGTTACAAGTGGCCCGGCTCTCCGGGGCGCCTGGCCGCGCGCACCGTTTTCGTTCCCGCAAGTGTGCGTTCGAAGGTATTGCAACGGCGGGCAGGCCGAAACCGCTTGGTGGAGGGCTGCCGCTCGGCGGCAGGCCCCGAGTTCACGAGGTAAAGCGGGCCCGTCGCAAGCGACGGCCCTACAGTCGATATTTCACGTATTGATTCCGACGCGGGACTTGTAGCCCGCGGCGTGAGCAGCGGGACAATCTCAAGTGAAGCCATGGCTAAGGGGTCGGGCCGTTACCTGTTAACGCCCTGTCGTTCCGCACGGTTTCATTAACACCAACGAGAATCGGGGTCGCTGCTCTAAAGGAGCAGCTGCAAAGTTCCTTTACGTCAGTCCCTCCGCGTTGCGACGGAGGTAGGTTTGCTAACATGTAACGGCCTGCCCCCTTACGGCCGCCCCCCGTTGGGCGCGCCCCCAGCAGGGAGGGAGCGGACGGCTCCGGGTTCAGACGGCAGGATTGGGAAATCTCCGGTGCAGGGCGTCGATCTCCGCCAGCACGGAGTCCGGAAGCTCGATTGCCGCCGTGTCGATATTCTCCTGCAACTGCGGCAGAGTCGTCGCACCGATGATCGTGCTGGCCACGAACCAGCGGCTGCGGACAAACGCGATGGCCAGCGCCGCCGGGGTCAGTCCGTTACGACGGGCCAGATCGGCATACGCAGCCACGGCCGCCGGCACGTTCGGCTTGTCATAGCGCTGCCCGAAGGGGGGAAACTGGACCAGGCGCGCGCCTTCGGGCTTGGCTCCGTCGAGGTATTTGCCGCTCAGGTGCCCGAAGCCGAGCGGGCTGTAGGCCAGCAACGGCACATTCTCCCGGCGGGTTACCTCCGAAAGACCGGCCTCGTAAGAACGGTTGATCAGGTTGTAGGCGTTCTGGATGGACGCGATGACCGGCAGCTTTCGCGTCCGGGCGGCCCGAAGAAACTCCATCACACCCCACGGGCTTTCGTTGCTCAGCCCCACGTGACGGATTTTGCCGGCCTTCACCTGTTCGGAAAGCACCTCGAGCTGCTCCTCAATCGGCACCGTGGGACGCTCGCCCCGCGGTTCGTAGAAGAGGCCGCCAAAAGCCGGCACGGTGCTGGAGAGAGCCGGGAAGCCCGGTCGAGGAAGACGGCCCCAAAAGCCCAC
>CAINHV010000145.1 GCA_903848965.1 uncultured Opitutia bacterium
CCTCCGCTGATGAACGTCCGCGAGTCGGTGCGAGGCAGCCTCCTCGGAGCAATCGCTCTTTGGGTTTCGGCGGCGGTGGTCCTGGCCGCGGAGCTGGCCCCCGGCGCGGCCATTCTACAGGAACTGAAGAGTTTCAATACGCTCGGCACGGTGCTGCACGTGGCGGCGCATCCGGACGACGAGAACACGCAGCTCATCACCTATTTTGCCCGGGCCCGCGGTTATCGCATGGGCTACCTCTCCGTCACCCGCGGCGACGGCGGCCAGAACGAGATTGGCCCGGAGTTCGACGAAAAGCTCGGCGTCGCCCGGACGCAGGAGTTGCTCGCGGCGCGGCGGCTGGACGGCGGCCGCCAGTTTTTCACGCGGGCGATCGACTTCGGTTTCTCCAAGAACGCCGAGGAAACCCTCGCATTCTGGGATCGTCAGCAAGTGCTCGGCGATGTCGTGCGCGTCATTCGCCGGTTTCGACCGGACGTGATCGTCACGCGCTTCGATCCGGGGAGTTCAGGCATGACCCACGGCCATCACACGTCGTCGGGGATCCTGGGACTCGAGGCTTTCAAGCTGGCGGGCGATCCGAAGGCGTTTCCGGAGCAGCTCACGCAAGGTCTGACCGTGTGGCAGCCGAAGCGCGTGGTGCTCAACGCGGGTGGTGGCGGTGGACGCGGCGGCACTCCTGCCCCCGTGCCGGCCGGTGCAATTCGGGTCGATATTGGCGGGAACGATCCGGTGACGGGCGAATCGCTCGCCGCGATCGCGACCCGCAGCCGCGGGCAGCATATTACCCAGGGCTTTGGCAATTTTGCCGGGCGCGGTCCGGCCGGCGGACCCAACCTGCAAACTTTCGTTCCGTTGGATGGAGAACCCGCGAAGAGCGACTTGATGGACGGCATCGACACCACCTGGGCGCGCGTCCCGGGTGGGGCCGAGGTGGGGCGCATGACGGCGGAGGCGATTGGGCAGTTCAAGGCGGACGATCCTGCGGCGAGCGTGCCGGCGCTGCTGGCGATTCGGCAGAAGTTCGCGCAGTTGCCGTCGGATCCGGTGATCGACGACAAGAAACGGCAGCTCGATGCGATCCTCCAATTCTGCCTCGGACTCGAGGTGCAGACGGTGGCGCCGATCGCCGAGGCCATCCCGGGCGAGTCCGTCAAGCTAGCGCTGTCGGTCACGACGCGATCCACGTTTCCCGTGAAGTGGCTCAGCACGAAGACGGTCAACGGCGTCACGGCCGCCAATGTCTCGCTCGAAGCCGGCAAGCCCGCGACCCGCGAGGTGACGTTGACGGTGCCGGTGGAAACGCCGGTGACGCATCCGTACTGGCTGCGGGAAGAGGGATCCTCGGGGATGGCGCGGGTTTCCGATCCTCAGCTCATCGGGATGGCGGAGAATCCGCCGGCGCTGCCCGTGGACTACACTTTCGAACTCGGTGGCCAGCGTCTCGTGGTCAGTTCCGAGCCGATCAATACCGCGGCTCCGGGAGGGAAGGGACCAGCCCGCCGGCGGATGGATGTTATTTCCCCGGTTTCGCTCGTTTTCGAATCTGACGTGGCGATTTTTGGCCCCGGCAAGACTCGCACGGTCGCCGTTGCGGTCACGGCGGCCCGCGCGAACACCAACGGTACGATCCAGATCGAGTCCGCCCCGGGCTGGCAGGTCACACCCGCCAGCCAGCCGTTCAAGCTTTCCGGTGTCGGCGAGAAGACCACGGTGAGCTTCACAGTCACCGCGCCGGCCGCGCCGGCCTCCGCGCGTTTCGGCGTGCGCGCCACGGTCGGCGGGAAGAACTACGTCACCCAGCGGACAGAGATCCGTTATGACCACATTCCCGTCCAAGTCCTTCAGCCGCCCGCGCGCCTTCGCGCCGTGGCGGTGGAGGTGGCCACGAAAGGCCGCAACGTCGGCTACCTGCCCGGCGCGGGCGATGCTACGATCGAGGCCCTGGAACAACTTGGTTACACGGTCACGACGCTCACCGGCGCCGATTTGACGGCGGAGAAGCTGCGCGGCCTCGATGCCGTCGTCATCGGGGTGCGGGCCTTCAATGAGCGGAACGACCTCGCGGCCAACCTGCCCGGGTTGTTCGCGTATGTGGAAAATGGCGGCACCGTGATCACCCAATATAATCGCCCGAACGGACTGCAGGCGCCGATGCTCGGGCCCTACGCGTTGTCGATTCAGGGCTCGGCGCCGGATCTGCGAATCACCGACGAGAAGGCGCCAGTGACGTTCACCGCGGCGGAAGAGCCCGTCCTGAACACCCCGAACCGGCTCGGGCCGGCCGACTTTGAAGGCTGGGTCCAGGAACGCGGCGCGTATTTTCCGAGCACCTGGGACGCCCACTATGTCCCCATTCTTTCGATGAACGATCCTGGCCAGGCGCCGCTGAAAAGCGGCCTGCTGATCGCACGGCACGGCAAGGGCTATTACGTTTACACCGGGCTCGCCTTCTTCCGGCAACTGCCGGCGGGGGTGCCGGGAGCGTATCGGCTGTTCGCAAACCTCATTGCGCTCGGGAAATGACCGACCCGACGCGTTCCAACGGCGATTCGTCCTCCTCCCGTCTTCCGGGAAGCAAACCTGCGCCAGTCGATCCCCTGACGGACCGCGCCGGCGAGGAATCTCCGGGAGTGCCGGGATTCCACACCTGGCGCGGCGTGTATGGGTTCGTCTTCGCCGGCTTCGTGATCGTGGTGATCCTGCTCGTGCTGTTCTCGCACGTCTACGCATGAACGTCCTCGATTGGATCGTGCTGCTTGGGACGATGCTCGGCATCGCCGCCTACGGCACCTGGCGCACGCGGCATACCCGCAATCTCGATACTTATCTCAAGGGCAACCACTCGACGAAGTGGGGGACGATCGGCCTTTCGGTGATGGCCACGCAGGCCAGCGCGATCACGTTCCTTTCGATTCCCGGCCAGGGCTTCGAAAGCGGGATCGGTTTCGTCCAAAATTATTTCGGGCTGCCGCTCGCGCTCATCATCGTCTGCGCGGTCTTCCTGCCGATCTACCGCCACCTCGGGGTTTATACGGCGTATGAATATCTCGGCCGCCGGTTCGATGCGAAGACCCGCCTGCTCGGCGCGGGTCTTTTTCTGCTGCAGCGCGGGCTCGCCAGCGGCGTGACCATCTACGCCCCCGCGATCATCCTCTCGACGGTTCTGGGCTGGAGGTTGGATCTCACGATCGTGTTCACCGGCCTCGTGGTCATTGTCTATACGGTCACCGGCGGGAGCGCCGCCGTGAATCTGACCCAGAAATGGCAGATGGCCGTGATCTTCGGTGGCATGGTGACGGCGTTCATCGTCCTGCTGACGAAGATGCCCGCGGAACTTGGTTTCTCCGGCGCCGCCCATGTCGCCGGGGCGATGGGCAAGTTGCAGGCGGTGGATTTTTCACTGAATCCGGAGCGTCGCTATACCTTCTGGAGCGGCCTCCTGGGCGGACTCTTCCTCTCGTTGTCGTACTTCGGGACCGATCAGTCGCAGGTCCAGCGGTACATCGGCGGTGCCGCGCTGCGCGAGGGACGGCTGGGCCTGATGTTCAACGCGCTGCTCAAGATTCCGATGCAGTTTTTCATCCTGCTGCTCGGCGCGCTGGTGTTCGTCTTTCATCAGTTCGAGCCGGCGCCGGTCTTTTTCAACCAGAGCGAGTGGAAGCATCACGTCGCCGGCCCACATGGGGATACGTTCCGCGCGCTGGAGGCGAGGCACGGAGTGGCCCAAGCCGACCGGGAAGCCGCGGTGCGGACCTGGGTGACGGCACGGGAAAAGGGCGACGCCGGGGCCGAGGCCGAGGCGCGAAAGGTGATGCTGGTGGCCCGGGACGGGGTGGAAGCCATCCGGACCGAGGCGAAGGCGGCGCTGAAGGCCGAGGATCCGCGGATCAACGTCAAGGACTCGGACTACGTGTTCATCAACTTCATCATGACGCAGCTTCCGCACGGCGTGATTGGCCTGCTGATTGCCGTGATGTTTGCCGCCGCCCTCGGCTCGAAGGCGAGCGAACTCAACGCCCTCGGCACCACGACGACGATCGATCTGTGGCGCCAGTTCCGCCCGCTGGGGGCCGCGGACGAGGGCCGGAATGTCCGCAGCGCGAAATGGTTCACCGCGTTTTGGGGGATCTTCGCCATCGGCTTCGCCCTCTACGCCAGCTTCGCGGAAAACCTGATCGAGGCGATTAACATCCTCGGTTCGATTTTTTACGGAGTGGTGCTTGGCATCTTCCTGGTGGCCTTCTTCTTTATGCGGGTGGGCGGCACCGCCGTTTTTTGGGCTGCCCTCGCAGCCCAGACCCTCGTCATCGTCCTCTACAACGTGCTGTCGATTTCCTACCTCTGGTATAACCTCATTGGGTGTGCAGCCTGCGTGCTGCTGGGCCTGCTGTTCCAGGCTGTCTTCGGCCGCCGCGCGGCATGAGCAGCGCCCCGATCATCTGTTTCGGACAACAGCCGTGCGGCTTCTTTCCGCGCCGCTTTCTGTTCGCCAAGTTTCAGACCGCGCGACGACTCCAGGCCGAGATCGGTGGCGAGATCGTTTTCTTCTTCCACGACAGCGACCACGATCCGCGCGAGACGCAGACCCTGGTCCGGCATCGCAAGACCGGCGAGATCGCGACCTTGAATTTCACCTTCGCGAACAAGATTCAGCGGAAGTGGTCCCCGCTATTTTTGAAGCGAATCCCGGCGGACTGGCAGGCCAACATGGCTCGCCAGCTCGGAGCCTACGTGGAGCCGTGCTGGGTGGACGCGTTCAAGCGAACGAGCGCGCCCAACGTCGCCGATTTCTGCCTCGGGATGTATCACAACATGGGGCTGATGGAAGGTATCCGGGTCGTGCGCTCCAGCGACCCGGCGGTGCGCACCGCGGCCTGTGGGATCCCGGACTACTTCGTCGACCTGCCCTATCAGGGCGAAATCGTGCGGGCGCGCTGTTCCGATGGTACGCTCCGGCTGCACGAGGGTGGCGATGCCTATGTGACGCTGCCGGCCTGCGAATTCGGCCCCGCGCAGATCAGCCCGGCCCGCGACACCCGCCTGCGCTGGATGCAGTCGGTGCTGCATTGTACGCACTACATTGCCGGAGCGGGCGAGCAGGCTTACTTGCGTCAGGAGGATGCGCCTGAGATTAAGTTCGTGAATCGCGCCGCGATCGACCGCTCCGATGAAGCCTACACCGAAATCTCCGCCTGACGCCGGCTCCGTACTCGTCTTTGGGGCCCACCCGGACGACATCGAGTTCGGCTGCGGCGGCATCGTGGCGCAGGAAACGCAGTCTGGCCGTCAGGTTCGCCTGATCGTCTGTTCCCGCGGCGAGTCGGGCACTCATGGGACCCCGGCGATCCGCACCCGCGAGGCCCGGCAGGCGGCGGCCCTGCTCGGCGCGGAGTTGACGTTCATCGATCTGGGAGGCGACGCGCATTTCGAGCCGACCGTCGCGAACCGGATCGCGATCGCGAAGCTGATTCGCACGCACCGGCCCAGCGTGGTCATGGCCCCGACCCTGGTGGAAAACCAGCATCCCGATCACGCCATTCTCGGCCGGCTCGTGCGCGATGCCGCCCGCCTGGCCCGCTTCGGTGGCGTGAAGGAGTTGAAGCGTCTGCCGGCGCATGCCGTCCAGCAGGTGATTTATTACGCCGTGTCGGCCGACGCCGAGCCCCGCGATCAGGTGCCCGTTTACCTCGATGTCTCGGCCGAGGCCGTCGCCTCCGCCTGGGCGGCCGCGATGCGGGCGCACGCGTCACAGGCCCAGACTCGCAGCTACGCCGAGTTCCAACTCGCGCGGGCCGCGGTCAACGGCCAGCGCTGTGGCGTGAAACTGGCGATACCACTTTTTCCCAACGACGCCCTGGTGTTGGAATCGCTCGCGGCCCTGGGCCGCGGCGCGCGGCGTTACTGAACATGTTTCACTCGCACGCAGACGACCGGGGGCCGGCATGACGGCGCGACGGCCGCTCTCGATCGGGATCACCTGCTACCCCTCGGTGGGCGGCAGCGGGGTGCTGGCCTCCACGCTGGGACAGGATCTGGCCCGACGCGGCCATGAGGTGCATTTCATCAGTTACGAGCGGCCCTTTCGGATGACGGATTCGCTGCCGAGGGTGCACTTTCATCCGGTCGTGATCAACGACTACGGGCTCTTCAAGTATCCCGACTACACGCTCCCGCTCTCCGTGAAGATGGCGGAAGTCAGCCGCGAGTGCCGGCTCGACGTGCTGCATGTGCATTATGCGGTGCCGCACGCGACCGCCGCGATCCTGGCGCGCTCGATGTTGCAGGGCGAACGGCAGCCCCGCGTCGTGACGACGCTCCATGGAACAGATACGACGCTGCTGGGGCGGGACACTGGCTACGCCCCGGCGATACGCCATGCACTGATGAAGTCGGATGCCGTGACCGCGGTCTCGGGATGGCTGAGGGACGAGACCCACCGCCTGCTCGACCTGAAGCGCCCGATCGACGTCATCTACAATTTCTTTGCGCCGCGAAAGCCCCGGCGCTCCCGCCGGGAAGTCCGGTCCGAACTTGGCCTGAAGGACGAGGCCATGGTGCTGCACCTGTCCAACCTGCGCCCGGTCAAGCGCGTCGATCTGCTGCTGGACGCCGTCGCGCGCGTTCGTCCTCGGGAGTCTTTCAAGCTGGTGATCCTTGCGGGCGCTGACTTTACGCCCTTCGTTGATCATGTCCGCCGCCTCGGCATAGAGGATCGGGTGATAGTTCGGGAGCGTGTCACCGACATCGAAGACTACCTCCAGGCGGCCGACTTGGGCCTCTTTTCGTCTGAAACGGAAAGCTTCTGTCTTAGCATCCTCGAGGCGATGTGGTTTGGTTGCCCCAGCGTCTCAACCGAAGTGGGCGGCATTCCCGAGGTCATGACCTCGGGCAAGGACGGCCTCCTGGTCCCGCCGGGCGACGCCGCTGCCCTGGCAAGGGGAGTAGAGACTCTGCTGCAGGACACCACGTTGCGCGCGCGGCTCGGCCGGTCCGCCCAACGCCGGGCCCGAAGCCACTTTTCCGCCGACGAAATTGTCCCTCAGTACGAGGCGCTCTACCGGCGCGTGTGCGCTGACCGCTAGGATTGCGGTCGCCGGGGCGGGGAACCGGTCTGGAGGTCCCGTGACGGTGAGGAATTGCCGCGACCAAGGTGGCAAGGCGCCGTCAGTTACGGGCTCGTGACGATTCCCGTGACGTTGCACGCGGCGACGGGGACAGAAGAACTGAAGTTCCGAATGCTCCATAGCGCGTCGGAGCCGCAACCAAAAGGGCCCAAGCCGGATTGAACAGGAAGGCCGGGAAGATCGGGGAGAGGTCCGTTCCACCAGCTTCCGAACTCCCCGATCTTCCGGTTCAAAACTCTCCCGGAAATGAGCCATCCGAGAATACCGCAGTGCAAATCCGACCTCAGCCCGATCAACTTCAAGCGCCCCTGCCCATGGGATTGCTGTCGGACAGGAGGTTTATTGGGGCCTCCGACCAGCGCTTGCAGCGTGTCGGGGCGGCCAGCACAATGGCTGCCCATGATTACGACCCGGGCGCGCGGACTGGCCAATCTCCACGCGGGAGCCACGACGCTGTTCGTCGGAATGTTTTTCTGGGTTTATGCGGAGTTCATCATGGGCTTCGTGCCGTTCGTCCGACTGAGCCGCGAGGTCAACCTCCTGCCGTATTTCCTGTGCATGGTGGGCGGGATGGTGCTGTCGGCCCGGGATCTTTCCCAACTCGCCACGCGGTTTCATCTGCTCGACCTCGGCCATGCCGCCCGGGTCGCGGCGCGGCAGGTGGCATTGATGGCGTTGCTCACGTTTGCCATGATGTTCGCCACCCAAGATCGTAGTATCAGCCGGCTGTTCCTGGGCACCTTCCTGACGTGGTCGTGGCTTGGGCTCGCGATCCTCAACGCCTGGCTGCCCGGCGTGCTCGCCCGGCTGGTCTTTCAACGCGGCCATCGACTTCCGACGCTTTTCATCGGCCGGATGGCCGCGCTCGGTTCGTTGGATGAATGGATCGCGAACCGCGAGGCCTTTGGCGTCTATCCCGTCGGCGTGCTCTCCGACGACTCTCCAGACACCGCGCTGTTCCCGCTCCCGGCGCCCTGGTTGGGCCGGGTCGATGACCTGGCCCGCGTCCTCGGCGAGAGGCCTGTCGGCCAGGTTATCCTGATGGAACTGCCAGCATCCGACGCGGAGGTCCGCTCGCTCATCGACGTCTGCCAGGAGCAAGGCTGCCGGCTTCTGATCCACAACAACCTTGCCGAGCGATACACCCATCCGCTGGTCCCGATGATCGAGGAAGGCCGGCATTTCTACACGCTGCAGGAGGAGCCACTGGAGGACCCCTTCAACCGTCTGATCAAGCGGGCCTTCGATCTCGCCCTCTCGCTGCCGGTCGTGGTTTTGATCCTTCCCGGCTTGTGCGCGTGGGTCTGGCTGATGCAACGGGTGCAGGCGCCGGGCCCGCTCCTGCACGTACGAGAGCGCCGCGGCCAGCGCGGGGAAATCTTCTGCATGCTCAAATTTCGATCGATGCGGGTGGAGGCGGAGGACCCGGCTGCCGAGTCGCGCCAGGCCCAGGCGGCCGACGAACGAATCTTTCCCTTTGGCCGCTTTCTGCGCCGGCGCAGCCTCGACGAGTTTCCGCAGTTCTGGAACGTGCTGCGCGGCGACATGAGCATCGTCGGACCCCGGCCGTACATGCCTTTGCTCGACGAGGAATTTCGCCGACAGACTCGCGGGTATCGTACGCGCCATTTCGTCAAGCCCGGCATCACCGGACTCGCGCAAAGCCTCGGGTATCGAGGGGAGATTCTCGAGCAGGAGATGCTCCGGCGCCGCGTACATTGGGATGTGTTCTACATCACCCACTGGTCGGTGTGGCTCGACGTCCAGATTACGGCCCGGACCTTGGTGCAGGTGATCCGGCCGCCAGCCACGGCGTATTGAGGGGGCCTTGCCGCAGACTGTGGAGCCGTCTCCCTTCGACCGGCTAAGCCGAATCGAGGCAGGAGAAATCGCGAAGAGGCGAACTTGTTGGCCCGCGGCGTGAGCGGCGGGACTTGAACGAGCGGTGCACTGAAGAAGTTTCTGGCTTCGATCTCCATCTGGCGCGATCGAGTCGGGTCTGAACCGGAAACCAGGAAGCCGGGAATTGGCCCCAACCTCATTCCCGACCCGTGAGGTTGAATCCACCGATCCGTTGGTCCGATCGCCCAATAGGGCTGGCGGTGGCCCGCCAGCCCCTACACCGTGTTGCATGGAAAAGCTTCGTTTTGCCGAGTTGGGGTTGTCCCCAGAGATCCTGAAAGCCGTCGACAAGATGGGATTTGAGGAGGCCTCGCCCATTCAGACGGCGGTGATTCCCACGATCATGTCCGGCCGGGATGTGGTCGGGCAGTCCTCGACCGGCTCGGGCAAGACCGCGGCGTTCGCAATTCCGGCGATCGAGAAGGTCGTCGTGGAGAAGAAGGCGGTGCAGGTCCTCATTCTCTGCCCGACGCGCGAACTCGCAGTCCAGGTGGCCGAGGAGACGGGGAAGCTCGCGTTCTTCAAGCGCGGGGTGCGCGAGGTGCCGATCTACGGCGGCCAGAGCTACGATCGGCAGTACCGTGCGCTCGAGGCCGGGGCGCAGATCGTCATCGGCACTCCGGGACGCGTCATGGATCTGATGGAACGCGGCGCGTTGAAGTTCGGGGATCTGAAGCTGGTGATCCTCGACGAGACGGATCGGATGCTCGACATGGGTTTCCGGGACGACATCGAGCACATCCTCAAGGCGGTGCCGGAGCAGCGGCAGCTCCTGTTCTTCTCGGCCACGATCCCGCGGCTGATCCAGGATCTGATCAAGCGGTACACCCGCGATCCGGCCTGGATCAAAATCGATTCCGTGGCGCAGAACGCCCCGCAGGTGGATCAGATCTGGATCGAGACCGACCGGCGATCGAAGATCGAGGCCCTGACGCGGCTCATCGACGTGCATGATTTTCGGTACGGCATTATTTTCTGCAGCACGAAGGTGATGGTGGATGATCTCGACGAGCACCTGCATTCCCGCGGCTATCAGACCGACCGGCTGCACGGGGATCTTTCGCAGACCCAGCGCAATCGCGTGATGGACAAGTTTCGCGCCCGCGCCTTCGAGTTCCTGATCGCGACCGACGTCGCCGCCCGCGGGCTCGATGTGGACGACCTCGAGGTCGTGTTCAACTTCGATCTGCCGAACGACGCCGAGGACTACACTCATCGCATCGGACGTACCGGCCGCGCCGGCCGATCGGGCCGGGCCGTCACCTTCGTTTCCGGCCAGGAAATCTACAAACTCCAGAGCATGGTGCGCTGGGCGAAGCTCAACATCCGGCGTGGCACGGTGCCATCTCTCGATGAAGTGGAGGAGGCCCGGACCAGCGTCTTTTTCGAGCGCATCAAGTCCACGCTCGAGGCCCGCAACTTCAAGCCGCACGATCGGATGATCGATCGCCTGCTCGATCAGGGATATGCGAGCACCGACATCTGCTCGGCCCTGATCCACCTGCTGCAAGGTGGGCCCCCCGGCGCCACCGCCGCCCCGGCGCCTGCCGCCCCGACTCCGGCCGCTCGGACGGCGCCGGCCAAATTGCCGCCCGGGGTTTCGGCGTTCATTCCGCCCCCCAAGACCGCACCCGTGACGGCAGCTCCGGCGCATCCTTCGCGGGAGCGGCCCGAGTCGGCAGAGCATCGGGAGGAGGCTCCACCGGTCGCCGCGCCAGCGCCCAAGGCGAAGCACGATCGCCCCGCCCGGACCGGACAGGAAACCGGAATGACCACGATTTTCCTCAATGTCGGTCGCAAGCAGCTCGTGACTGCAGCCGACGTCGTCGGCAAGATTGCCGGGGTGACGCGCCTGCCGGCCAGCGCGGTGGGAGCGATCGACATGCACCAGCGCCACACCCTGGTCGATGTGACGTCCTCCGAGGCCGCCTTCATCGTGAAGAAGCTCGCCGGCATCCGGCTCAAGGGAATTGCCCTCGAGCCTTCGCTGGCCGGGGCCGAGCCAAAGTGAGTCGCGGCCGAGGGCGGACGACGCTCGCGCCGTCCGCCGGGCGCCATCCTTGACAGTCGCGCGCGGCGCCGACTATTTCACCTTTCGGTATGGAAGCTGCGCTTGACCAATCTGTGCTGGTCTTGAATCGCCTCTGGCAGGCGGTGAATGTGATCGGCGCCCGCCGCGCGTTTGGCCTGCTATCGAGAGGCCACGCGCAGGTCGTGCATCATCACGATGATGACTTTCGGACTTTCGCCCTGCTGGACTGGATCGATTTTTCCGCGAACAACCCCCCAGTGGCGGAACTCGACACGGTCCGCACGCCGAGCCGGACCATCCGGTTGCCGCGCGTGATTCTGCTCACCTTCTTCGACAAGCTGCCGTGCAAGGAGCTGAAGCTGACGCGCAACAACGTCTTCGAGCGCGACAAGAATACCTGCCAGTATTGCTCACGGCCGCTGCCCCGCGAACAGCTCAACCTCGACCATGTGATCCCGCGCGACTACGGCGGGAAGACCACGTGGGAGAACATCGTTTGCTCATGCATCAAATGTAACACGCGAAAGGCGAACCGGCTCCCGCACGAGGCCGCGATGCGCCTCATCCGCAAACCGACGCGCCCGAAGTGGCGTCCCGTCATCTCGCTCGTGCTCGGCAATCAGCGGCACGAGGTCTGGAAGGATTTCCTCGACGTGGCCTACTGGAACGTGGAGCTGGAGGAATGAGACCCATGCTTGCCACCCTCGTGATGACCGTCATCGGCTCCGACCGCCCCGGTCTCGTGCAGATGGTGGCCGCCCGCGTGGCCGACCACGGGGGCAATTGGCTCGAGAGCCGGATGTGCCGGCTCGGTGGGCAGTTCGCCGGCATCCTGCGGGTCGAGGTGCCGTCCACGCGACGGGACGAGTTGGTCAACGCCCTGCGCACCCTTGAAGTCGACGGCCTCCGCGTGATCATGCACGCGGAAGGCGCCCTCGAGGCGATCGGAGGGGAGGACCGCGGCGCCCTCGTGACAGTGGCCATCGTCGGGAACGACCGCCCCGGCATTCTCCGGAGCGTCTCCGGCGTCTTTGCCGCCCATGGCGTCAACGTCGAGGAACTCGCCTCCGAGCGTGTCAGCGCGCCGATGGATGGCGGCATGCTCTTTCAGGCGCGCGTCACGCTGCTTA
>CAINHV010000146.1 GCA_903848965.1 uncultured Opitutia bacterium
GGTCGCGCCGGTCAGCTTCTTGTCGGTCACGCGAATGAAGTCTTTTTTGCCGATGTTCTCGACGGCGGACACCTCGCCCTGGACCTCGGCGATAACCTTCTTCACGCCCTCGACCAATTGGTCGACGGTTTCTTCGCGGCCACGGTTGTCCATGATAAAGGTCGCGCGATAATTGCGTTTTTGGGAGTTCATTTTGCGTCTCTGCGGTTGAGTTGGTTCATGGCCACCTCGACGCCGCGGGAGAGCAGCAGGTCGAGGCCGGACACATGGGTGTCTAGTTTTTGAGTGAGGAAAGAGTGTTGTTCGGGTGTGAAATTTCCGAGGACAAAGTCAGTGAGTTCCATCCCGGTCGGCTTAGGCCCGACCCCGAGCCGGTAGCGAACGAAGCCGCCGCCCAGATGCTCGATCAGGCTGGCCACACCGTTGTGACCGCCCGGGCTGCCGGTGACCGAGACCTTGGTTAACCCGAGGTCGATGGTGAGATCGTCGTAGACCGCCGCGATGTCGGGCGTCTCGATCTTGTAGTATCTCGCCACGGCGCCAACGGCCCGGCCGCTTTCGTTCATAAACGTCAGCGGCTTGAGCAGCCAGCGGGTCTGGCCCGGAGCGTAATCCCAGCGCGCAATCTCCGCCTCGAACTGGGGCGCCTGCTTCCAGGTGAGCCCCTTCTGGCGGGCAAGGGCTTCGAGCACCACCCAGCCATAGTTGTGGCGGGAAGGCGCGTAGTTACGGCCGGGATTGCCCAAGGCGGCAACCAGCGTGATGGACATGACTCAAAGAACGATGCCCTACCCCGTCCGTTGGAAACGGGCGGGGCGGCAGAAATGGAAAACTTACTTCTTGGCCGGAGCGGCCGGCTTGGCTCCGGCAGCCGGAGCGGCCGGCTTGGCTCCGGCAGCCGGAGCGGCTGCCTTGGCCCCGGCAGCGGGGGCGGCGGCCTTCGCATCGCCGGCAGCCGGAGCGGCACCAGCGGCAGCGGCGGCACCCTCGGCGGGAGCGGCACCAGGAGTGGCGGCACCCGCGGTAGGCGTGGCGACGACTTCCTGGACGATTTCGGCGACCGGCTCGACGCACGAAACGATCGGCTGGCCCTTGGCGTCGAGGAAATCGACTCCGGCGACCGCCTTCAGGCTGCTGACCTTGATCGTTTCTCCGACCTTGAGTTCGGTGACATCGACCTCGATCGCCTCGGGCAGGTCCTTCGGAAGGACGCGAATCCGGAGGAGGTGCGTGTTCATTTCGAGCACGCCGCTCTGGTTCTTCACGCCAAAAGACTCGCCCACGACGTGAACCGGGACACGAATTTCAAATTTCTCGTCCGACTTAACTTCCTGAAAATCGACGTGCAGGTACTTGTCCGTGATCGGGTCCCGCTGGATTTCCTGCAAGAAGGACAAAGCCTGCTCGGCCTTGTCGGCCCGCGTGAGCTCAACGAGCACGGCGCGATCGCCGACGGACTTCAGGAGGCGGATAAATTCCGGGCCTTCAATCGAGAGGGACTCCGGGCTGGTGTGCTTTCCGTAGAGAATCGCAGGAACGCGATTGGCTTTGCGGAGGCGGCGGGATGCACTGCGGCCAGTCTGGGCACGCGAGGCGACGTTGAGTTTGAATTGTTGAGCCATGGTTTTCGTTCCCCCTGTCACCCCCGGAATTGAGGGCAGGCGTAGTGGAAAAGAGGTTCAAGTCCTACGGTCGAGGCCTCTGAACGCAATCAAAACTTCGGCTCCCCGCCCGATTTTCATCGAGTCAGATAAAACCGTGATTGATCCCACCCCCGCGTTGAGCAACCCCAACACCCTCGGCCGAGAGTGACCAAATAAAAAGCGGACGTCAGCCAGACGCCCGCTTAAAATTGACGTGGCGACGAGTCGCCAGGGGGAGGGCTGACGTTACTTCGTCAGGAACAGCTCACTCTGCACGAGCCCGTGCACGATGTCGCGCACGCCGTAGTGGCCGGTACGGGCGTCCTTGATAATCTGCTCGACCTTGTCGCGGTCGCTGAACCGCACCGGCGAGCCCGTCGCGAAGACGGAGAGCTGGCGGGTCAAATTACGCGCAATCTGTGCCTCGTCCTGGAGCAGCATCTTCTTGAAGGAACGGACATCGCTGAACGCCCGACCGTCCTCCATCTGGCCGCTGGCATCGACCGGCATCGCGAGATAGAAGGCGAAGGGCCAGCCGTTCTTGCCGAAGCCTTCGGCTGGCGCCGTGTTCGTGGCCATGGCACGATAGCGGTCACGGAAGCCACCCATCACATCGAAGCTCTCGAGCGCGAAGCCCGGGGGATCGATCTTGCGGTGACACATGGCACAGCTCTCGTCCGCGCGATGCTTGTCGAGTTGTTCGCGAATCGTGGTCGCACCACGAATGTCGGGCTCAACCGCGGGCACCGCCGCCGGGGGCAGTGGAATCTCGTAGCCGACAATCCGCTCCATGATCCACTTGCCGCGGAGTACGGGGGACGTCGTCGTGCCGTTGGCCGTAACCTTGAGCACGCTCGCCTGGGTCATCAGACCGCCCCGGACGCTGTTCGGCGGCAGAGCCACGCGGCGCATGCCAACGCCTTCGATGCCTGGAATCTGATAGTGGGTCGCGAGTCGATCGTTAAGGTAAGTGAAATCCGAATCCACGATGTTCCGTGCCGGCAGATTGGACTTCACCATGTCGGAGAAGAAGAGCCGCGATTCCGCGAGCGCCGCCTCCGAGAGGGAGTCGTCAAGGTAGTAATCGTTATACAGCGTGGTGGACGGGGTCGTCTCCTCCAGCTTCCGGATGTCGATCCAGTAATCGAGGAAGGTATCGACGAACCGGTGGGATCGCTTGTCGTTCAGCAACCGCTCGGTCTCGGCCCGCAGGTACTCGGGACGATGCAACTCACCTTTGGCGGCGCGTTCGCGCAGCGCCTGATCCGGCTCGGAGTTCCACAGGAACAAAGCGAGGCGGGTCGCCAGTGCCGCGTCATCAAGGCGGCCGGGCTTTTCGTCGAGATAGACAAACTGGGGCGAAGACAGCACCGCCGTGTAACCGGCCAGCATCGAACCCGCGAAGCCGAGACCGGCCTCCATTCGCTTCTCGATCAGAGAAAGGAACATCTGCACGTCGGCTTCCTGCACCGCGGTGCGGTAGACGCGCTTCATGAACCCGCGAAGCAGTCGCTCCGAGTCAGCCTTCGGGTTTGTCGAGACGACTTCAACCTTCTCGGTGTTCGCCGGCATTCCCGCCTGCGCACCGAACCCGCCGCCGCCACCACCACGACCGCCGCGGCCGCTCGGCTTGATCACTTCGACCGGCACACCGGTCTCGGTGGCCGCGACCTTCTTCACCGGCAGGTCCCCGAACATCAGGCGATAGCCTGCAGTGGTGGCCTCGTCATAGATGGGTCCCTCGACTTCCATCCATTGGAATGCCACGCCGGGCATGCCGTCTCGTTGCGCCAACGGATTCGTGAAGCCGCCCTGGAAACCGGTCGGACGCGAGCGGTAGAAACGCGACGCATCGGTCACGAGGAATTCGTTGCCGAGGAGCCAGACTTCGCCGAGGCCCTGCTCACTCGGCTCGACTTGGAGATCGATGCCACCGAGATGGCGATTCGACGCGCCGCCCTGGGAGTAAATGGTGATCGGCTCGTAGCGACGCCCGATCGAAATGTCATCGGCCTCAGGCCGGAACCAGTACGCCGGGCCGGGTGAACCTTCCTTGTCCTGGCCGTTCTTGTAGCGCTGGCCGCGACCGCCGCCACCCACCCAGATCGTGTAGCCGCTGAACTTGACGCTGTAGCGGCCGGCCACCGGGGCGCGGAAGCTCGACCAGCGGGAGCCGAAACCCGTCACGTAATTGCTCGACATCCAGCCCACGGCTTCGCGGTCGCGCACCGCGGGATCGCTGTCACCCACCGTCGCCGGCAGGATGCGCTTCCGGACATCCGGCTGCGCCTTGTAATCCAGCACCGGGTACTTCAGGCGATCCGGACCGCCGTTGAAAATGTTCGGCGTGAAGTTCGTCAGGCCAGTATCCTCACGGGCATAGTAGCGCTTCTTCGTCGTCGGAGGCTGGGTCACCTTTACACTGATCGCCTGCCGCATCGCGTAGTCGGCCGCGTCCATGTAACGCGCCATATGCACGTAGGAGACATCGAGGGCGGTGCTCACTTTGTTGAAACGGAAGGACTCGCCGTCCTCCGGCAACTGGTTCTGCACCTGAAGCCATGGGGCGTGCAGGATGTCGCGAAGCGCATACTCGTATTCCGAGCGATTCAGCCGGCGGCGCGTGACGCGGCCATTCGCCTCGGAAAACTCCTTCTCGTACGCCGTCAGCACGGTCGCGAGGCCACCGACAAACGTGCGGATTTCCGCCCCGTCGGGCCGCTTCTTGTCCTTGGGCGGCATCTCGCCCGACGAGACGCGATCATGAACTTTCACCCAGGTCGAGAAATTCGCGGTGTCGGTCGGGTTATACGTGAGCGACGTCAGGTCGAGGTTGCCCTCTTTGTCCACGTCGTTGTGACACGTCGAACAGTGGCGATCGGTGAAGTCGGCCGTTTGTTCGGGCAAGGTCGCCGCCCACAGGCTCGGCAGGGCCGCCATCAAACCCGCGACGACCACCGGGAGGGCGCAACGCGATAACAGGGGAAAGGCGGGGAATTTCATACGGCAGTTTGGGTTCGGGACTTATAGAAAATCAACGGGGCAAAAGGTAACGATCAGAGCAATAAATTCGACGAAAAGGGTTTTGCGTCAACTCCGGCTTCCATGGAAAAGGCACACTAAACGAGTGCTAGCGGGGCCAATTCCACCTTCTAATTCACAACTCCCGCACCGCGACCCTAGGAAAGAAGACGAACGCGA
>CAINHV010000147.1 GCA_903848965.1 uncultured Opitutia bacterium
CAGGGGCACGCGGGTTCAACTCCCGCCACCTCCACCATTTTTATAACCCATCGTGCCCGTTCACGCCGATGGGGTTACTCATCGCGCCCGGCGTGCAACCGGGGATGAGTTCGCGCAGAGGACACGGCGACTGCGCCCGATCCGCCGGATCGCGGCGGGCTCCCCCTCAGTCCTTGAAGCTGAGCTTTCTTAACAAAATGAGCCCGGGACAAAACCCCGTGAGGCCGGCGGAGAGCATCGCGACGGCGGGAACATAAAGGAACCAATGTATGTTACGATATCCCGTCAGCCAGATTCCGATCGAGATCATGGTGGCGATAACAAGGAACAGCAGGCGGAGAGCGTTCATGTATATAGGTATCTTCAGGCTAGGTGTTTTCAGGTAACCTCAATTATACTGAAACTTTTACCTCGTACAACCGGTAGACGAGACTGCCCGTTTCCCAGTTTACGGTTCCAACGCTGATCGCTTGGACCCGATTCAGTCACTCATACTTTTCGCTGCCTGTTTGAAACGTGGGGGCCGCGGCGATTGTTCCGGTAGCCTGGTTGAAGCCGGTGCCAAGCTAGCCTCAGGGTTGCGGAAGCCGGCGGCGCGTTTCGTGACCGCCGGAAGTGGACGCAAAAAAGCGGACGGGTGACGGTCCCGTCCGCTCGAGCAAACGATCAGGAAAGTCTCAGTTGTTATCCATCATCCGGATCACCTGGCCATTGTCCTCGCGAACATAATACTGGCCGACCGCCACGCCACCGGCGATGGCAGCGGGCTTGTTCTGGAAGATTGGCAAGCTCTGTAAACCGGTGACTCCGGTCACGCCTTGCACGCCTTGGGCACCGGTGTCTCCCTTGTCACCTTTCGCGCCAGTGTCCCCCTTGTCGCCCTTCAGCCCTTGGGCGCCTTGGAAGCCCTGAACGCCCTGGTCTCCCTTCGCGCCCTGAATACCTTGGTCGCCCTTGTCACCTGTTTCGCCCTTGGGGCCCTGAATTCCCTGGATGCCCTGGTCGCCCTCGGCGCCCTGCACACCCTGGATGCCTTGGATACCCTGCTCGCCCTTGTCGCCGGCGTCACCCTTGTCGCCTTTGTTGCCCTTGGGGCCGACGGCGCCGATCGTGAATTCGAAGACATCAGTCGCAGCCGTGCCGTTGCCGAATGAGACCATCAAGCGGTAGGAACCCGGCGCGGTGGCCGAAGTCCCCGTGGGGAGTGTGGCGATGATTTCGCCGGAGCCCGCGGTGTAGAGGGAGGAGAGGGCCGTGGCGGCCTTCGCCCCGGGCAACGCGATCGATACGACCGCCGAGTTGCGGAATTTACCGAAGTTGATGCCCGAGATGAGCAGCGCGTCGGCGCCGACCAGCTCAACGCGGGTCACGACGACTTGATTGCTCGAAAGGAGCGATTGGGCCTGCGCCCGAACATTCGGGGCGACGGCAGTGAGTCCGAGCGCGAAGAGCGCCGTGGAGAGCGAGAGACGGAGGAGTTTCATATTTAGGGGAGGAGAATTCGGTCAAAAGTGAGGCGTTTGGCGGCGGCCTTGGCGGGCAGTGGCGGGAAGATTCCCGGTTACGCGATCGCCCGCCAGCGGCGGCGGCGCCAGAGGACGAGGCTGCCGGCCAGGCCGATGAAAATGGCGCCGTACGTTGCGGGCTCGGGCGCGGGCGAGATCTGGCGATCGAGGGATCTCCATTCGGTCGGCAGGTCGGCGTCCAGAAAGACGATCTGGTTTTGCGGGGCGACGCCGGCGGTATCAAACGCGGCGGCGAGGTTGGTCGTGCCCTGCTTGAAGGAAGTCTGCGCGTAGAGGAAGTCCTGGAGGTAATTCCAGTTGTTCACCGTCAGCGTCACGCTGGGGTCGACGATCACGTTGGCGGCGGTGAGGGTGTAGCCGCCGGAGCCGAAATCCAGGATCGCGTCACTCGTGATCCGAAGGGTGCCGAGCGTAAGGTTGGCGCCGAGCACGAGGCTCCCGCCGGAAAGCGTCAGCGTGCCGCTGGCGAAGTCGATCGCCTGGTCGAACGTCAGCGCGCCGCTTCCGGTCTTCACCAGGGCGCCGGTACCGGAGAGAGTTCCGCCAAAAGTCGAGGAGGCGTTTCCCGTTCCCAGGGTGAGCGAGCTGGCCCCGCCCAGATCGAGCAGGCCGAGGCCGGAAATCGATCCGATCGTCTGGCTGAATCCACCGAGGGCAAAAGTGGCGCCGCTCCCGATCGAGACCGCGGTGGTGCTCGCAAGCCGATTCGAAGCGCCGAGTTGCAGCGTGCCGGCGTTGACCGCCACCGCGCCGCTAAACGTCGAACTGCTGTCGCCGGACAGGATGAGCGTGCCCGCGCCGGCCTTCTGCAGCGTCCCGCTGCCGGAAATGGCATTGGCGACGGTCAGCGTCGTGGCGGCATCCGGACTCAAGGTGCCGCTGCCCGTCACGGTGAGTCCGCGGTTGCTGTCATCGATGGAGAGCGTGCTTGTGGTCTGCAGCGTGCCGCCGGCCAGAGTCAGCTGACTTGCATTCGCGGCGGAAGGGTTGCCGCCCAGGTTGGACTCGCTGCCGATCGCCACGGTGCCGCCCGAAATCGTGGTGGCGCCTGCATAGGTGTTGGTGCCGGACAGCGTAAGTGTTCCCGTGCCGGTCTTGGTCAGCCCGCTGGCGGTCGAAGTGCTGCCGTTCGAAATCACGCCCGAAATGGTGACGCTCTGGTCCGCGGCGACGGTGAACGTGCGATTCGTGGCCGAATTCGAGAGCGCAACATTGCCGGCGATCGTCGTGCCACCCGTGTTGGTAACCGTGAGGACGTTGTCGCCGGTGTTCGTGACACTGCGGGTGCTGCTGCCCAGGGTCAGGGCATTGGTGCCGCCGATCGTACTCGACGCTGCCAGCGTGGTCGTGTTGGCGAGCGTCCGGGTGGCGGCGGCCGTGAGCGTGCCGCCGTTGAGGGTCAGGGTGCCCGTGCCAAGGGCGCTGTTGTTCCCCGTGATGAGCGTGCCGGCCGAGAGCGTGGTGCCGCCGCTAAAGGTGTTGGCGCCGGAAAGCGTCCAGGTTCCAGTTCCCGACTTCACGAGTGCGCCCGTGCCCGAAATCACCGAGGAGGAAGTGCCGTCGCCGGTCCCGCTGCCGGTGAGCGTAAGGGTGTTGGCACCAAGACTGATGTCGGTGGCACCGGACGGACTGACGTTGAGGTCCCCGGCGCCCGCGACCTCGAAGGTGGTCGCGGTGGCGAGCGCGACGGTGAGCCGCGTACCGGAGAGCGACTGATTACTCGCGGAATTGGAGCGAATGCCGCTCCAGCTGTTGGTGCCGCTGATCGTCAGTGTGCGCTCGTTGCTGGAGTTGCCGGTCCGGGCGATCGTATTGGCCCCGGCGCCGCTGTCGAAGAGGATGCCCCCGATGGTCGGGTTACTGTCGAGGTTGACGTTCGAGCCGGAGGACGCGCTGAAGATGGCGCGCTCGCCGGCGGCATTGGGGACATTCCCCGGCGACCAGTTGCCGGTGGTGTTCCAGTTAAGACTGGAGCTGCCGGTCCAGGTGAGGCTCGTTTGCCCGCGGGACACGCCCGCGACGCTCAGGAGCAGCACTCCGAGCCACGGGAGGCGAAACGCACAGAACGAAGTGGAACACAGACGCTGCAAGATAGCTCAAGGAACAAACCACGCCGCCAGACCAGCAACGCTCCGACATTAACAAAAACTAACCAATCGCGCGGCCGGGCTAAGGCCGTGCCGCCAGCCGGGCGGGAGGCTCCCCGTCCGAGGAGAGCGCGAGGAGCGAGCAGGCCAGTTCAAACGGGAGGGGAACCCGATCCACGATGACCGTCAGAAGGCGCGCGCCGGGCGGGCTTTCCATCAATTTAGGCAGGGTGGTGTTGAGCCGCGATTCGAGCAGCTGGCGCCACAGCTGTTCCTCCCGGGTGATTTAGCCGCCCCGGCGTAGAGCCACAATGCCACCAGTGAAAGGGGGGTGAGTCGGGGCGCGAGTGGCCGCAGCCGCGCTGACAGTCCCGCCGCCGCCGCCGGGTGGGCGGAGCCGAGGCCGATCGCCGCCAGCCGTACGAGCGCAGTCTCGATTTGTGCCGGCGAATCCGTGGTGCGAAAGAGGGAGTGGGTCAGCAGGGCCGCGTTCTCGTTCGATCCGGCCCCGAGCAGCATCTCGTGCGTCTGGAGTTCATCCCGGGCGAGCGGGCGATCGAGGAGGAGCAGCGATCGACGCGCCTCGTTCGTTTCTCCAAGCCGGAGCCAGAGGCGCGCCCGCAAGACGGCCTCGGAGTAAGGTGCCACCCTGCCGGATGCGTGGGTGAGTTCCCGGCGCGCGGTCGCAAGGTCGCCGCGACCATAGGCGGCGTAGGCGGCCAGGGAGGGGCGGCTCGTCACGGCGTCGGGATCGATCCGGTGCCCCGCGGGGTCGCCGCGGCTGAATCGCAGGCTCTCGGCGGCAAGCGAGAGCCAGAGGCCCGCGCCCTCGGGATCCGAATCCAACTGGCGGAGACTGAGATCGGCCAGCTCCGGCCACCACCCGGCCGCCAGGAGTTGGAAGGCGAGCGAGCGGGCGATCGCCGCCGACCATGGCGGCCGCGCGGCCGAGAGAATGGATTGCCAGGCAAGGGCCGCCTCCGTCCGGCGGCCAAGCCGGACCGCCAGCGTGGCGTCAGCGAGTCGCACTCCGGGATCGTTGGGGGTGAGGACGAGGGCGCTCTTCAACGCCAGATCGGCGGACTTGTACCGGCCTTCGCGGAAAGCGACCCCTGCCTCCCGGGCAAACCGGCCGCCTCGCCATTCGCGGTAATAGCGCTGCACCGGCTCACTGCTGGCCACAGCGGCCACGACAATCGAGGCAAGAAGCGCGCCGGCGAGAAAGGCTCGCCGCTTCCGGAATCGGTGCGGCAGGATCTCGTCGGAGGCGTTCACCCCGACATTCCAACCCGCCACCGGGCCATCGCCAACGGGACCGGGTTGACAAGAATTGGTCAATGGCCCGCGCTTTGCCCGCGGCGCTCCCAACCCTAGGTTGCTGATATGATGAAGTTCCACCAAGTGCTCGGTCTCGCGGGATTGTTGCTCGCGGGTGGTGAAGTCTCGGCTAAAGATCTGTCCGCCAAGCTGGCGGGCCAGATCCGGGTGGCGGCGGCCGGCACCGATGCACGCGCGCTGGCGACGCTGGTGCGGGCCAATCCGGATACGGTGGTGGAGATCGCGCTGCTGGCGGCGGCCACCAGTCCGGGAAATCTGGTGGCTCTCCTCGTAACGGTCGTCGATGCCGCGCCGGCGGCGGCGGCCAGCGTAGCGGCGGCCTTTGTGGCGGCGTGGCCGGCCCAGGCGGCGGCGATCACTTCGGCGGCGGTGGCGGCGGCACCCGCTCAGGCGGCGGCCGTGCGGGCGGCGATCGCTCAGATAAAGCCGGCGCCGACGGGAGCAGCGGCCGCGACCAATTCGGCAACCGAGTCCACCACGCCCGCGGCCAAGGCCAAACCCACTCCGCCCGGCTCGCCCAACGAGGCGGCGGGAGCGGCGCCTTCTTCGCCTCCCGCCGGCACCTCCCAGGCGCAGGCGGCAGTCGCGCGCACCCCGGCGGCAAATGTCGCCGCCATCCCTCCGCATTCACGCCCGATCAGCGTGCCCTAACGCGAAGGAACCACCGTGACGGCTCCAGACGAGACCGCGGGCACCGGGGAGGCGCCCGTCCGCGGAGCGCTCGTGGTCGCGTGGGGGTTGGTCGTGGCTTTCATGGCCGCGACCCAGCCGCGGCCGCTTTTGGGGCTCGCAGTGGGCCTGCTTGTCGTGGCCGTCCTGACTTTGCCGGACCCGCGCGGGATCGCAGACCACCGGTCTGGCCGGTGGCTGGTGGGAGGAGCGCTCGTGATCCTCGCCCTGATGCTGAAAGACCTGTTGCCGGCCACGCCCTTGAGTGGCGGGGCGGAACGAATTCAGGCCCTCGGTGGGGCGGACCTCGCGTGGCCGGCCACGGCGCGCAACCCCGCGCTGGGCGCGGCGGCGGCACAGGTGACCGGCTTGCTGCTTGCCGGGCTCCTGATCATCGCCCTGGCCGACCGGATGCAGACGCGGGACGGCTTGCGGGTGCGGGTCGGGGTCGAGGCGGTCGCGTGGTCCCTAGCTGCCTTCGGAGCGGCGGTTTGGCTCCAAACGACGCCGGGCCTTGGGTACGGGCCCGGCAATGCGGTGGGCCTCGTAGCCAACAAAAACGGGGCGGGGGCTCTCCTGGGCCTGGCGGTGGTGCTGCACGCCGGTCTGGCGATCGATGCCTTCCGGAACGACCGTCGCCTCGCTGCAGGCCTGCATTTCCTGGGAGCGGCCGGACTTGGGGTCCCGTTGCTCAGCACCGCATCATGGACGGCCTTGCTCGCGCTCGGCGCCGGACTGGCCGTGCTTCCGACCCGACGGAGTTGGACCGGGGTGGCGTGGTCGGTCGTGGTGGCCGGGATCGTCGTCCTGACGCTGGCCGCGTTCGAACCGCGGCTCGCCGCGCGCCTCGGCTCGCTCGCCGCGGACTACCGGTGGAGCATCTGGCGGGACACCCTCCCGCTGCTCGAAAAGTGGCCCGGGCTCGGGGTGGGGCTCGGCGCCTTCGAGCCGGTGTATCCACTTTATGGGTCATTGGTGCTGCCCTACGATGCCCGCCTGTTTCATCCCGACTCCAGCTTCGTGAAACTTGTGTTGGAATGGGGTCTGGTGCCGGTGGTGATGGGGGCGGCATTCCTTTTCCGCGCCACCTTCCACACGCGTCCCGCGGGCCCGGTGGGCCGGATCGCGGCCGCGGGGCTGGCGGCCGGGCTCGCCAGCGGGCTGACGGACGTGACCTGGCACCGGCCGGAGTCGGTGTTTGTTCTGGCCGTGCTCGCCGGGCTGTATCTGGCCGACCGCCCGGCTGGGGAAGGTTTCACAGGTCGGCGCGGCCTGCGATGGGCGGGCGTCTTCGCCGGGCTCGCGCTGGCAGGGGGGCTCGGGGTCTGGGCCGCCGGTCGGGGAGCGCGGGCGTTGCGCTGGGGCCTGCTCGATCCGGCTCGCTTGTGGGTGGCCGCTGACGGCGGGGAGGGAGCCGCGGCGAACCCGGAAGGACGGCTGGAGCAGTTGCGGGCGGCGGTTCGGCTGGAACATCGCTCGGTCGCCTTTGCGTGGGAGGCGGCGCGAGGCTGGCACGCGAGTGATCCCGGTGTGGCGAAGGAATTTTGGATCATGGCGGTCCGACGGGCGGGTGGGAACGGCGAGGATTATTTTTCTCGGGCGCGCGCGGCGTTCCCGGCCACGCCGCCAGGTTACTGGCGGGAAGTGGCAGCCGGGTCAGATCCGAACTTGCTCCTGCTCGTGGACGATCCGGACGGGGCCGCCCTCACCGCTTGGCGGGCGACCGCCCCGACGCCCATCAGCGCCGCCATTACGCGGGCGCTGCTGCAAAGCATGGAGCGCGGTAAACCCGCTTCACTCGAGGCGGCGCTGCCGGCCCTCTCCGAGACCGATCCGCTTTATTGGGAAAGGGCCGCCCGCGGACTGCAGGCGGCCGGCCGGCTGACGGCGGCCTGGACTGCCGCCCGTCGTCTGCTTCCACCGGAGGAATCGGTGCGCCCGGCCGCGCCAGCTCCGACGCCGGGCGCCGAGGCGATGCTCGCATTGAAGGATTACACGGGACTCCAGGCGTGGTGCCGGTTGCTCCCGGCAGGAGAACGGCGGCGGGCGCTCGACCGGATTTGCGCCGTGCCGGACGCTCCGCCCTGGTTTCAGTTCGAACTCGCCCGGCTCCTCGCCGCCGACGGCGAATCGGCGGCCGCCGTCAGCCGCGTTCTCGCCGCCCGCGCTTACCTTGCCGGCCGGTGAGCCGCGTTGGACTGATAGTCGTAGTGATCCTGGCTTCCGTCCGAGGACCGCGTCCGGTTGATCACCAGCAGGGGCGTGGACTTCGCGGAGCGCCGGACGACTTGGAGGGCATTCGTAATGGTGCTCAGCATGGCCGAGCGCAGGCGGACGACAAAGAGCACCCGATCCACGCGGGAGAGCGCCGGGATGGCATCGCTGACTGCGAGGACGGGAGCGCAATCGATGATGACGAGGTCGAACTCGAGTCGCGCCTCCGCCAGCAGGGTTTCGGGGAAACGGCGCACCACCAGGTCGATGGCGGAGGATGGATTGGAGCCGCAGGGCATGGCGGAGAAATTCTGTCCCTGCACGGCATGGACCCCCCGGCGCCAGTCGCCGCCTTCGCGCAGGATGTCGGCAAAGCCTGGCGCATGGTCGGGTAGATCGAGCAGGCGGCCGATCGTTCCCCGGCGGAGGTCGGCATCGACGACAAGCGTGCGAAGGCCGGCGCCGGCAGCCGAGTGCGCGAGATTGAGCGCCAGGGTCGACTTTCCTTCGCCTGGCGTGCTACTGCAAATTGCGATCAGGCGAACCGGCGAGCCCATCTCGGATTCGAGCGCAAGCTGGGCGCGAAGGTGGCGAAGCGACTCGGAAAACGACGACGGGCAGTCGGCCCTGGCTGCGGCGATGGCCTCGCCGGCTGTCTGGCGGATGAGCGGTACCTCGGCGGCGATGTCGAGACCCAGGCTCTCGCGCACCTCGGCCACTGCGAAGGCGCGGCGGTCCATCCTCAGGGCCAGCAGCATGAGCCCGATTCCGGCGACGGCCCCGCCGAAGATGCCCCCGCGCACGGCGGCTGCGGCGGTGAGCAC
>CAINHV010000148.1 GCA_903848965.1 uncultured Opitutia bacterium
AACAAAACGGCCGGGGTCGGAAATTTTTTTCCGTCGTCCACGATGAAAGGCCTCACTGCGCGTGGTTGCTGATCCCGGGGCGGGCGGCCTGACCGAGGACCTGCTCCTTTTCCAGAATGGCCGCGGTGGTTTTCAGCACCGTGTCGGGATTGAGCGAGATGCTGTCGATGCCGTGCTCGACGAGGAACTGCGCAAACTCCGGATAGTCGCTCGGCGCCTGGCCGCAGATGCCGATCTTCCGGCCCTTCGACCGACAGGTCGCAATGACCTGCGCGATCATCGCCTTCACCGCCGCGTTTCGTTCGTCGAAGATCGGGGCCACGATCTCCGAGTCGCGATCCACGCCCAGGATGAGCTGCGTGAGATCGTTCGAGCCGATGCTGAAGCCATCGAAGATTTCCGCGAACTCGTGCGCGAGGATCACATTGCTCGGGATCTCGCACATCACATAAATCTCGAGCCCGTTGACCCCGCGGACCAGCCCGTGGGTCGCCATCTCGGCCTGCACCTTGCGCCCCTCGTCCACCGTCCGGCAGAACGGGATCATGAGCTTCAGGTTCGTCAGGCCCATCACGTCGCGCACCTTTTTCACCGCCTGACACTCGAGCGCGAAGCCCGCGCGGTACCGGGGATGATAGTAACGGGAGGCCCCGCGGAAGCCGATCATCGGGTTCTCCTCGAGCGGCTCGTAAGCCCGACCGCCAACGAGGTTGGCATACTCGTTCGTCTTGAAGTCGCTCAGCCGCAGGATCACGTCCTTCGGATAGAAGGCGGCCGCGATCATGGCGGCGCCCTGCGCCAGCTTGTCGACGAAGAACTGCGGCTTGTCAGCGTAGCCCACGGTGAGCGCATCGATCTGCCGCTTCACCTCGTCATCCGGCAGCTTCGCATAGTCGAGGAGCGCGAGGGGATGGACCTTGATATAGCTCGTGATGATGAACTCCTCGCGAGCCAGGCCCACTCCGTCGTTGGGGATGAACGACAGCGCAAACGCCTCCTCGGGATTGCCCAGGTTCATCATCACCTTGGTCCGCGGGCGCCCCAGAGCCTTGAGGTTCGTCCGCTGCACCTCGAAGGGCAAATTTCCCTCGTAGACCTGGCCGGTGTCGCCCTCGGCGCAGGACACCGTGACCATCTGGCCGTCGCGCAGTTTCTCGGTGCCGTGCTCTGTCCCCACGATCGCGGCGACGCCGAGTTCCCGGCTGACGATCGCTGCATGGCAGGTGCGTCCGCCGCGGTTGGTCACGATCGCCGCGGCCTTCTTCATGATCGGCTCCCAGTCGGGATCTGTCTTGTCGGTGACGAGGACTTCCCCCTCGCGGAACTGTCCGAGAAACTCGGCGTTGCGGATCACGCGCACGGGTCCGGTGGCGATCTTCTCGCCGACGCTCCGGCCGGTCGCGAGCACGGGGCCCCGCCCCTTGAGCCGGTAGGTTTCCACGACCTCGAGGTTCTTGCGGGACTGCACGGTCTCGGGCCGGGCCTGGACGATGAACAGCTCGCCCGTGTGGCCATCCTTGGCCCACTCAATGTC
>CAINHV010000149.1 GCA_903848965.1 uncultured Opitutia bacterium
GAGATTCGGTGCCTGCAGCAGCGGGTTGTCGGCGGGAATCGGCTCGACGGTCACGACATCGAGCGCGGCGCCGGCGATCCAGCCCGCGTGCAACGCCTCGGCGAGATCGGCGTCCCGGACCAGCGGCCCGCGCGACGTGTTGATCAGATACGCGCTCCGCTTCATCGACTGCAGAAGGGCCCGGTTGATCAGGCCGGTATTCTCGGGCGTGAGATTGCAGTGCAGGGTGACGACATCCGCCTCGGCAAAGAGTTCAGGGATGCTGCGCCACGCAACCGGATAGGACGGCGGGTTGCCTTGGAAGACGTCGTTGACGAGGACCTTCATCTTGAAGGCGGCAGCGAGCTCGCCGACCCGGCGCCCGATCCGTCCAAAGCCCACGATTCCGATCGTGCGGCCGGCGACCTCCGCCAGCGGACGGCGCCAGAAACTCCATTCGTTGACCCGGTTCCATTCGCCCTGGTGGACGAGGTCGCTGTGGAGTTGCGGCTGCCGCAGGAAATTGAGCAGGAGAGCGAAGACGTACTCGGCGACGGCGTCGGTGCCGTAGATGGGAACGTTGGCCACGGCGACGCCGCGCGCGCGCGCGGCCTTGACGTCGACGATGTTGTAACCGGTGGCGAGGACGCCGACGAACTTCAGCTGAGGGAGCTGGGCGAGGGTCTCCGCCGACAACGGCGTCTTGTTGGTCAGGAGAACGTCCGCGTCGAGGGACCGTTCGATAATCTGATCCACGGCCGTGCGATCGTGGCAGACGAATTCGCCGAGTTGGGCGACATCGTCCCAGGGATTGTCACCGGGGTTCAGTGTGGCGCCGTCGAGCACAACGATTTTCATAGTGTCATTTCGATCCGACGTAGGCGCGGGTGATATCGGCAATCTTCGGCGTCCCGGCGTAGCGCATCGCGAGGTGCAGTTCGCGTTTCAGGATGTCGAGCACAGCCTCCACACCTTCCTGGCCGAAGGAACCCAATCCCCAGACGTAGGGCCGCCCGATCAGCACGCCATTGGCGCCGAGGGCGAGCGCCTTGAAGATATCCGTGCCTCGCCGAAAACCGCCATCGACAAGGACCGGAATCCGGCCTCCGACACCGGCGGCGATCTCCGGCAGGCACTCGATCGAGGAACTGCCGATTTCATCCGCCCGTCCGCCGTGGTTCGAGCACACGACGGCATCCGCGCCATGCTGGACGCACAGCTCGGCATCCTCACGGGTCACGATGCCCTTGATGACGAGCTTCATCGAGGTCGTGTCCTTGAGCCGCTTCACATAGTCCCACGTGACGGGCGGCTGGAAGGCGACACCGTTGAGGTCCATGCCGTTGAACATCGGGCGGCGAATGTTGCGCGATTGAAGGGTGCTGTTGTCGTGGCAGACGCGGCAGTCGCGCGGATCCTGGGCGGAAAATTGCTTCAGGGTCTCACGGTTGCTGCCGCTGATTTGATCGACGGTGAACACGAGGACGGGACAGCCCGCCGCCTCGGCGCGCTTCACCATGGCGCGGGACAGGTCCCAACGGGTGGTGGCGTAGAGTTGATACCAGACGGCGGTGCCGTGGGCAGCGTTCACGTCCTCGATCGAGGATGTGGTCTGGGTTGAAAGCATCTGCAGATGCTTTTTCGCACCGGCGGCGCGGGCGACGGCGATTTCGCCATCGCTGTGGAAGGCGCGCTGGCTGCCGACCGGAGCGAGAATGATCGGCGTCGGCCAGTCGGTGCCGAGGAGCCGGATCGAGCTGTCGATTTTCGACGTGTCGACTAGGCGGCGGGCGCGAATATGAAAACGATCGAAGCCGTCGCGGTTGGCGCGCACGGTCGCGTCACCGTCGACGCCGGTGGCCAGGTAGCCGAAGTGCGCCGGCGGGAGGATCCGGCGGGCAGCGTTCTCAAAGTCGAAGACGTTGATCGCATCGCCCGGTTTACCGATGACGGTATCGCCGCGCTCGGCGGCGAAACCGGCGAGCGGGCTGGCGGCGAGAAATTTGAGGAAGTCGCGCCGATTCGGGGCGTGCCAGAGAGACATGGTGGGACCGTTTGACCTGAGGGGGGTTGGGCGCGGGACGCGCGGGGGAAGCTGACCGCTGCACCGGATAGCCCGCGCGGAATGGGATGCCAAGAGCGAATGCGGCCGCGGCAAACTTCCCCGGTGATCCGCGGACGAGTTTCAGCTCGTCGGAACCCGCGACATCCGGTTGTTTGCGGCCTCGGGTGTCCGTCAGGACGCGGCGCGCCGAAACTTTCCATGCGTTTATCAGACAAAGTCATCATCGTCACCGGCGGCACTTCCGGCATCGGCCAGGCGATCGCGGAGCGGGCGGTGGCCGAGGGCGCGCGCGTCCTAGTGCATGGCATCGAGCGCCGCGATGGCGAGGTGGTGGTGGCGAAACTTGGCGGGCGGGCGGCGCTCCATCTCGACGACCTGCTGGATCCGGCGGCGGGTGGCCGCATCGTCGCCGCCGCGCTCGCGGCGTTTGGGCGCATCGACGGCGTGGTGAACAATGCCGCCATCGTGGCGCGGGGCACGCTTGGGGCGACGACACCGGAGTTCTTCGATCAAATGATGGCGGTCAACGCCCGGGCGCCGTTCCTCCTGATTCAGGCTGCGTTCCCGCACCTGAAGGCGAGCGCGGGCAGCGTCGTGAACATCGGCTCGATCAATGCCTACAGTGGCCAGCCCAATTTACTGGCGTACAGCATGGCGAAGGGCGCACTGCAGACGCTGTCCCGCAACCTGGCCAACGCCCACGCGGCGGACCGGGTGCGCGTCAATCATCTCAACGTCGGCTGGGTGCTCACCACCCGCGAGTATCATCATCAAATCGAGCACGGCATGCCGTCTGACTGGCCGGAGCACGTGCCGGCGGAGTTCGCGCCCTCGGGCCGTTTGATCCTGCCGGAGGAGGTCGCCTCGGCAGTGGTTTACTGGCTGGGCGACGAGTCGCGCCCGATCTCCGGCTCCGTGGTCGAGCTCGAGCAGTATTGCATCATGGGCCGCAACCCGGACAAGCAGTCAGCCGGGAAATAAGCGGCGCGTGCGCCCGTCTCTCAACTCTCATCCCTCAACCCTCAACTCCGGATGCCCCGCCTCGCTGCCTTTCCCAAAGCGTTCATGAAGCCGTTGTGCCGCGACGGTACCATGACCCTCGATCAATGGATCGATCTGGCGGCGCCGCTTGGGCTCGATGGGCTCGAATACTACAGCGGGTTTCTCGAACTCGCCGACGCCAGCCGCTGGCCCGCGGCGCGTCGGGCAGTCGAGGCCCGCGGGCTCGTGATCCCGATGCTGTGCTGCTCGCCGGATTTCGCGCATCCCGATCCGGAGTTCCGTCGCCAGGAGGTGGAGAAGGAGAAGAACTGGATCCGGATGGCGGCCACGCTGGGCGCGGGTTACTGCCGCGTGCTGTCCGGACAACGCCGGCCCGGGCTCGGCTTGGAGCAGGGGATCGAACTGGTCGCGGGTTGCATCGAGGCCTGTCTGCCCGAGGCGGAGGCCTGCGGGGTGACGCTGATTCTAGAGAACCACTACAAGGACGATTTCTGGAGCTACCCGGAGTTCGCGCAGAAGATGGACGTGTTCTGTGCGCTCGTGGATCGGATTCGGCATCCGCGCTTCGGGGTGAACTACGATCCGAGCAATGCGTTCCTCGCGGGCGACGATCCGCTTGAGCTGCTGCGCCGGGTGAAGCACCGCGTGGTGACGATGCATGCCAGCGACCGCAGTCTGATCGAGGGCACGCTGGACGACTTGCGCCGGGAAGAGGGCGGCGCCGAAGGTTATGCGCGCCGGCTCCGCCACGGCGCGATTGGCCGGGGCCTGAACGACTACGACGCGATTTTCACTGAACTGCGCAGCGTCGGCTTCGACGGCTGGGTCAGCATCGAGGACGGCGTGAACGGCATGGAGGAACTGGAGGAAAGTGTGGCCTTTGTGCGGGCGAAGCTGCGGCAGCACTTCAGCGCGACGTGAAGCGAGGGAGCGGGCGAGCAGTTCGGCCGCCGACGAGGGCTCGATGACGGTTTGGTAGCCACGAGCGCCAGCGAGTGGACTTCGGAGGACTCACAGGACTCACGCGAAGCCGCGAAGACAGGCCCTGATCGCATCTGCCCACTCCGTGGTTAAAACTCCGGATTCATCCCCTGATGGACGCAGAATTGCATCGATGCCCGATCCCCGAACTCCAAACCGCCCGCGAACTCAGAACCAACTCCAAACTCAGCACCCGCGCCCATCCAACGGACTCCTCACCCCCAGTCCCGGCTTCTGCATCACAGGCGGGTAAATCTGCGTCGTCTCCACGCTCTCGTGCCCGAGCAAATCCTGCACCGTCCGGATAGCCGTCCCCGCCTTCAGCAGAGGCGTTGCGAAGCAATGCCGACGCACATGGGGCGTGACCTCTGACGTTGGGCAAAAAGGATGATTCTCGCATTCGAACTCACCGAAGTGCAAACAGGGCGCCCCTGGCGGTTCACTGCTTTCCCCTCTCAACCTC
>CAINHV010000150.1 GCA_903848965.1 uncultured Opitutia bacterium
AGCTCGAGTGGTGCCACGAGGCGCCGTTCTACACGCTCGGGCCGCTGACCACGGACATCGCCCCAGGCTACGACCACATCACGAGCGCCATTGGTGCGACGATGATCGGCTGGCACGGCTGCGCGATGCTCTGCTACGTCACGCCGAAGGAGCATCTCGGCCTGCCGGACAAGGACGACGTGCGCGACGGCGTGATCGCCTACAAGATCGCGGCCCACGCCGCCGATCTCGCGAAGGGTCACCCCTCCGCGCAGTATCGCGACAACGCGCTGTCCAAGGCGCGCTTCGAGTTCCGCTGGCATGACCAGTTCAACCTCTCGCTCGATCCGGAGAAGGCCCGCGAGTTTCACGATGCCACGCTGCCGCAGGACAGCGCGAAGACCGCTCACTTCTGCTCCATGTGCGGGCCGCAGTTCTGCTCGATGCGCATCACCGAGGACGTCCGCCGCTACGCCGAGGAACACGGCATGGGCACAAGCGAGGCGATCGAGGCCGGCCTCGCGGCCAAGGCCGAGGAGTTCAAGCAGGCCGGCGGCGAGATCTACGGGGTTTTGGCCGCGCCAAAACCCTAGTGATTTTTCGCGGGGCGAAATACCCGAGGGATTGATCAAACCATGAGCGAGCAATCGAGCGGAGCGGTGGTCGCGGGCACCCTGGAGGTGTTCGTCAACGATCGGGCGCGTGAGCTGCGGGTGGGGGCGACCCTGCTTTCGCTGTTGGCGGAGCTCGGACTCGTGGAACGCAAGGGCGTGGCCGCCGCGGTGAATGGAGCGGTCGTGGCGCGCGCGCAGTGGCCGAGCCACGGCCTGCTCACCGCCGATCGCGTGTTGATTATTCAGGCCACGCAGGGCGGCTGACGCGATGACACCGGTGCTGATTTCCCCCGAAGGCGAGGATCCGCGCGAGTTCGCGGTCCTGCAGGCCTTGTTTGCCGCCGGCCTCGATCGTTACCATTTGCGGAAGCCGGGTTGGTCCGTCGCCCAGGTGGAGAACTGGCTCCGGCAGGCACCGGCCGAGTGGCGCGCGCGAATCGTGCTCCATCAGCATCACGAACTCGTTGAGTCGTTCGCCTTGGGCGGACGACACTGGAAAGACGACGCCAACGCCCCGGCCTCGCCGTCCGCGGTTGCTGGCTTCACCAGCCGATCCTGTCACGATTTGCCGACGCTGCGTGCGGCGCTGGGCCACTACGACGCCGTCTTCTTCAGTCCGCTCTTTCCGTCGCTCTCGAAACCGGGCCACGGCCCGAAGCCGGATTTTTCCCCCGCGGAACTCGCCACGCTGCTCCGCCAGCGTTCGCCACTCCAGCGCCGCGCCGAAATCATCGCCCTCGGCGGCATCGACGCCCGCAACGCCGCCCACGCGCTCAGTCTCGGCTTCGACCGCATCGCCCTCCTCGGCGCCGTCTGGCAATCCCCCGACCCCGTCTCCGCCTACCAAAAGATTTCCTCGTCCTTTCGGCCTCCGGCCGAAAGGACCCCGGGTTTTCGCGGAGCAAAAACCCCTCTGATGTGCCTGACGCAGGAGGGGATCGCGCTGAGTCCGGTCGAGCAGGTGTCGCGCCTCTGTGCCGCGGGCGCGCGTTGGATCCAGCTTCGGCTCAAGCAGGCGGACGCCGCGACCTGGCTGGCGACGGCGCGTGAGGTCGTCTCCATCTGCCGCCGTCACGGCGCGGTCTGCATCATCAACGACAATGTCGACCTCGCCCTCGCAGTCGGGGCCGATGGGGTGCATCTCGGCAAGCTGGACCTCGGTTGGAAGGAGGCGCGTGCGCGGCTCGGGCCGGCGCGGATCCTCGGCGGCACGGTGAACGATGCGGGCGACGTCGCCCACGCGAAAGCCGCCGGTTGTCTCGATTACGTGGGCGTGGGTCCACTGCGTTTCACGACGACGAAGCAGAAGCTCGCGCCGGTCCTCGGATTCGCGGGTATCCGTGAACTGGTGGCGCAGCTCGACGGCCTGCCGGCATGGGCGATTGGCGGGGTGGTCGCGGACGATCTGCCGGCGCTGCGGGACGCGGGCGCAGCCGGCGTAGCCGTCACGGGGGCCCTGTTCCGCGAGGGTCGAGTGGAGGAAAATTTTCGCGCGCTGGAGGCGGCCTGGAGCGAAATGAATTTCAATCGGACGGACACGGGTCAGGAGACCCGTGCCACGGCAGGCGCGACACTTTGAAGATGAACCCCAAACCTCTGATCATCGCCGGCGTGGAGTTCAGCTCGCGCCTCTTCGTCGGCACCGGGAAATACAGCTCCGGCGAAGTCATGCACGCGAGCCTCGCGGCCACGGGCACGCAGCTGGTCACGGTGGCGCTGCGTCGCGTGCGGACGGATGGCGCGTCCGACGACATCATTGGGCATCTCGACACCGGCCAGTACCGGCTGCTGCCGAACACCTCGGGTGTGCGCGACGCGAAGGAGGCGATTCTCGCTGCCGAACTGGCGCGCGAGGCCCTCGAGACGAATTGGTTGAAACTCGAGATTCACCCGGATCCGAAGTACCTCATGCCGGATCCGATCGAGACGCTCGCGGCCACCCGCGAGCTGGTGAAGCGCGGCTTCATCGTGCTGCCTTACATCCACGCCGATCCGGTGCTCTGCAAACTGCTCGAGGAGGCCGGCGCGGCGGCGGTCATGCCGCTTGGGGCCCCGATTGGCAGCAATCGCGGGCTCGAGTCGCGCGCGTTCCTCGAGATTATCATCGCCCAGAGCCGGGTGCCAGTGGTCGTCGACGCCGGGCTCGGAGCGCCGTCCCATGCGGCCGCGGCGCTGGAGATGGGAGCGGACGCCGTGCTCGTGAACACCGCGATCGCGGCCGCCGCCGATCCGGTGGCGATGGGCGATGCGTTTCGCCGCGGCGTGGAAGCGGGCCGGCTCGCCTACGAAGCGGGCCTGCCCCGCGCCGGCGGATCGCCCGGCGCCATCGAGGCGAAGGCCACGTCGCCCCTGACCGCCTTTCTCGCGGGGACCAACGGATGAGAAGTTCTCTCTTTGGAGCGCCGGTCTCTGACCGGTGCCGCCAGTCGGAGACCGGCGCTCCTGGGAACAGACCGTCATGACTTTCCTCACCACCTGGGAACAGCACGACTTCGGTGACGTTACCCGGACGGTCGCCAGTCGATCGACCGCGGATGTGCGGCGGGCGCTGCAGCGTGCCGCGGCCGGTTCGGCCCTGGGGCTCGACGACTTCGCGGCCCTGCTGTCGCCGGCGGCGGCGCCGTTCCTCGAGGAGATGGCACAGTTGAGCCACCGCCGGACGGTTGAGCGTTTCGGCCGGACGATGCAGCTCTACGCGCCGATGTACCTGACGAATGTCTGCGCGAACATTTGCACCTACTGCGGATTCAGCGCCCAGAATCGGATTCCCCGCAAGGCGCTGAACGAGGCGGAAATCGGGGCCGAGGCCGCGGTCCTGAAGCAGCTCGGCTTCGATCACGTGCTGCTGGTGACGGGCGAGTCGGGTCGCTACGGGACCGAGTACCTGCGGAGCGCCCTGCGGGAACTGCGGCCGCATTTTTCCGGGCTTTCGATCGAGGTGCAGCCGCTCGACACCGCGGACTATGCCGCGCTGGTGGCGGACGGGCTGAGCACGGTCCTCGTTTATCAGGAGACCTACGACCGCGCGACGTATCCGCTCCATCACCTCAAGGGGCCGAAGGCCGACATGGTCTATCGCCTTGAGACGCCGGATCGGTTGGGTGACGCCGGGGTGAAGAAGATCGGGCTCGGCGCGCTCTACGGCCTGGCGGATTGGCGGGCGGAATCCTGGTTCGTCGGTCTGCATCTGCGCTACCTCGAGAAGCATCACTGGCGCACGCGTTACAGTATTTCGTTTCCGCGGCTCCGGCCGCATGAGGGCAAGGAAATCGCGGTCACGCCTTTCGACGAGCGAGACCTGGTCCAGGCGGCGTGCGCGTTCCGGCTGCTGAGCCAGGAGGTCGAGTTGTCGCTGTCCACCCGCGAGTCGGCGGACTTTCGCGATCGGGCCTTCCGACTGGGATTCACGTCCCTGAGTGCGGGCTCGCGGACCAATCCCGGCGGCTATGCCAGCGCGCCGGACTCGCTCGAGCAGTTTGCGGTCGACGACGAACGCTCGCCGGCCGAGGTCGCGGCCTTTCTCCGGGCCCACGGGTATGAGCCGGTGTGGAAGGATTGGGATCCCACTTACGATGGAGTTTTGGCTGCGCCAAAACCCTCGGCGTTTTCCGCTCGGAGCGGAAAATAGGGGAGGGGGAGTTTAATTCATGACGCTATCAAAAAATGAACTGGCGCGGTATCAGCGACACCTGACGCTCGCGGGCTTCGGGCCGGCGGGGCAGGAGAAGCTGAAGGGCGGCTCGGTGCTGGTGATTGGCGCGGGCGGGCTGGGGTGCCCGGCGCTGCTCTATCTGGCGGCGGCGGGGGTCGGTCGGATTGTGATCGTGGATTCCGATCGCGTGGAGGTTTCTAACCTGCAGCGGCAGGTGCTCTACACGAGCGCCGACGAGGGTCAGCCAAAGGCCGAGGCGGCGGCGGCGCGGCTGCGGGCCTTGAATCCGTTCATCACGATCGAGCCGATCGTGGCGCGGTTCACGCGGGACAACGCGCTGGAACTGGTGCGCAGCGTCAATGTGGTGCTCGACGGATCGGATAACTTTGGCACGCGTTATCTCGTGAACGATGCCTGTGTGCTGGCGGATCGACCGTTCGTCTACGGTGCGATCCAGGGATTCGAGGGCCAGCTGAGTGTCTTCAACTGGCAGGGTGGCCCGACGTACCGCTGCCTGTTTCCCGCGCCGCCGGAGCCGGGCACGGTGCAGAACTGTGCGGAGGCGGGCGTGCTCGGCGTGTTGCCGGGCTTGATTGGCACCGCCCAGGCGACCGAAGTGATCAAGTTGCTCACCGGCATCGGCGAACCGTTGAGCGGGCGGTTGCTGCTGTGGGACTCGCTGGCGATGCGAAGCCAGACGGTGGCGCTCGCGGCGGATCCGCGTTCGCGGCAGATCAGCGAATTGCCGCCCGCTGGCGCTGGCGAGGTCTGTGCCGTGCCGGGCTTGGATGGCGACGGTAAGGAGATCGACGTGGCCGAACTGCGCGCGGCGCTGGCGGCGGGACGGGAACCGCAGCTGGTCGACGTACGTGAGGATTGGGAGCGTCAGATGTCGGGGACAATCGGTGCGGACCATCATGCCCCGCTCTCGCAGATTATGAGTGGCGACAGCTCGGCGCTGACGGTGCTCGACCCCACGCGGCCGACCGTCGTGTATTGCGCCGCCGGCCAGCGGAGTTTGAACGTCGCGCGCTCCCTGCGAGAGCAACTGGGCTTCCGAACGGCGTTGAGCCTCCGGGGCGGCATGCATGCGTGGCAGCGTCCGGTGTGAGGGCGGAGGGCAGGACGACCGGGAGTTTCGTATGCGCCCCCCACACCCCGGCGTTGCGCGCCACCCCTCCAGGACACGATTGCGCGATGCGCTCAAGCGCACCGCGAGACCCGGTGTGCATGTCGCTTCGCTCGGCGCTCGAGAGGGGACCTTCGAAATCGTCGTGGCAGTTTACTGTTCTGAACAAGATCGTTTTAGACGTTCATTAGCCCTGATCCCCTCTGGAGAGGGGTGCCCGACAGGGCGGGGTGTGTTGCCCGGCATTTCAGGTCCGAACGTGCCCCACATCTCCGCCGCATGAAATCCCTTCCCTGTGTTCTCACAATCGCGGGTTCCGACAGCGGCGCCGGCGCGGGCATTCAAGCCGACGCCCGGACGATCCATGCGCTCGGTGGCTATGCGTGCACGGCGATTGCGGCCGTCACGGCGCAGAACACTCGCGGCGTGCCGGCCTGGCGACCGGTGGCGCCGGCGTTAATCGCGGCCCAGGTCAGCGCCGTGCTGGAGGATCTGCCAGTTGCGGCGATCAAGACGGGGCTGCTGCCGGGTCCGGCGGCCATTCGGGCAGTCGCGGCCGTGTTGCGGAAGCATCCTCGAATTCCGTTGGTGATCGATCCCGTGATCGGATCGACGAGCGGCGCCCGCTTTCTGTCCGCCGCGGGCGTGCGCGTGCTGGCCGCCGAGTTGCTGCCCCGTGCGACGCTCGTGACTCCGAACTGGCCGGAGGCCGGGGTGCTGGCGGACCGGCGCATCACGAGTATGGCGGATGTTGAACCAGTCGGGCGCGAACTCGTGGCGCGGCTGGGCTGCGCCGTGCTGCTGAAGGGCGGCCACGCTCCCGGGAGGATGTGTCGCGACTGTCTGGTGACGATCGACGGCAAGGTGCACTGGTTCGAAAGTCCGCGCCTCGCCACGCGGAACACCCACGGCACGGGTTGCGTTCTTTCGGCGGCGATTGCCGCGGGGTTGGCGCGGGGACTCAAACTCGCACCCGCGGTGAAGCAGGCCCACGCGTTTCTCCAACGGGCCCTCCGCGCGGGCCGAGCTCAAGACTGGGGCGCCGGCCGTGGTCCCGCGTTTGCCGGGTAGAGCACTCGCGCCGTAGCAACGAGCGTCCGCGAGTTGACCAACCGCATCCACGCGCGGTCGCGCGTGGCTATCCAGGGCGCGCCCTCAGCCGCCGGTTTCCAAACCGCCAACGACCCAAGCCAACGTGTAACGTATTACGTTACACGTCGGTTTGGGGGCGGAGATGGGGAAGAGCGGCGAACGGTGCGGGGTGCTTGACTGCCTGGGCGGGTTAAAACCTCGTTTCTCCATGTCTTCTGTACGGCCGCTGGCTTTTGTGGGCACTGTCATCCTGCCGGATCGTCTCCTCGATCAGGGGGCGGTGGTTTGCCGCGGCGATCGGATCGTCGCCGTGGGCCCGAAGGACCAGGTGGACCTGCCGCGTGACGCGGAGGTCATCGAGGTGACCGACGGGTTCATCGGCCCGGGGTACGTCGACATCCACGTGCACGGCGGCGGCGGGGCGGATTACATGGATGGCACGCCCGAGGCGGTCGTTACCGTGAACCGCACGCACGCAAAGCATGGCACGACGACGATCTTTCCGACCACGACGACGGGCTCACGCGACCAAATCACCGCGATGCTGCAGGCCTGCCAGACCGTACAGCAGGGCTGGACGCCGCAGCGGGGCGCCCGACTCGCGGGCGTGCACTTCTACGGTCCGTATTTTGCGGAGGACAAAGTCGGCTGCCATCTGCAGAGCGGCCGGCGCGATCCGGATCCGGCTGAGTATCGGCAGCACCTGGACCTCGGGATCATTCGGGTGGCGACATGCGCGGCCGAGTTGCCGGGCGGCGAGGAATTCTATCGCGAGGCGTCGCGCCGCGGCTGCCTGGTGACCTGCGGTCACTCGAATGCGAGCTGGACGGAAATGCAGCGGGCGTTCGACGCGGGCATGCGGCACGTGGATCATTTTTGGTGTGCGATGAGCTCGGTGCCGAGCATCCGGACGCGCTTCGGCACGCCGAGCCAGGGCAGCATGGAACAGTTTGTCCTGATGCAGCCGGAGATGAGCACCGAGGTGATTGCGGATGGGTGTCACCTCGCGCCCGAGTTACTCGAGTTCGCGTTCATCATGATCGGGGTGAAACGTCTCTGCCTCGTCACCGACGCCAATCGCGCGGTGGACCTGCCGCCGGGGCGCTATCGCTTTGGTCCGGGGGAGGACGGCGAGTGGTTCAAGAGCGATGGCCGGGTCGGGTCGGTCGACGGCGGCAATCTGGCGAGTTCGGTCGTCGGGATGGACACGATGGTCCGCAACATGAGCCGGCTCACGACCGCGGGCGTGGCGAACGCCGTGCGAATGGGCAGTCTGACGCCGGCAGAGCGCGTGGGAATGGATGCCGAGTTCGGCAGCCTGACGGTGGGACGAAAGGCCGATGTGCTGGTGCTCGACCGCGAGCTGCAGGTTCGACGGGTGTTTATCGATGGAATTGCGATCGGAGAGTAGTGGGTTGGGAACAATCCTGATCTCACGCGAAGCCGCGAAGGCGCGAAGCCCGAGTCGATTTTCGCTGCTTCGGGTGAGCACTGAATCGGACCCAACCGCTTTGAACCACCGACGCCGAGGCGCAGAGGAAAGGCCCAAGCTGGTTCCTGGCTTCCTGGTTTCA
>CAINHV010000151.1 GCA_903848965.1 uncultured Opitutia bacterium
GGGCCACAAAGTTCGCCTCTTCGCAATTTCCTACTGCACGGTTCCGGCTTGGTCATGGGTCGGGAGACCCATGCCACTCCGGACACGGCCATCCCGCGCGACCGGATCTACCCCCATCTTTTTCCTGCCTCGCGCTCGTCCAGGAAGCGCCGAAGGGAGGCCTGCAGTTCGGAAATGCGCAGCGGCTTGGTCAGGAAGTCGTTCAGCCCGGCGGCCATCGCGCGGGCACGTTCCTCCGCCCGCGCATCCGCGGTCAGCGCGACAATCCACAGGGTCTGGGCCTGCGGACCGGCCCGACCGGCCCGGATCTCCTGCAGCGCCGCGATGCCATCGAGTTCCGGCATGTGCAGATCGAGCAGCACCAAATCGAAGTCTGCCGCCCGCCGGCTGAGCTCGTCCACCGCGCGACGCCCATTGTCCACGATGGTGAAGGTGCAGCCGAGATTCGCCAGGATCCGCTGCATCAATCGCTGGTTCATCGGATTGTCCTCCACCACGAGAATCCTCAGCCCAAACTGGGTCAGCGCCGGCGCCCGCGCCGGCCCGCCGGCCCGCGATCCGGCCAACAACGCATAGAGCGCCCCGTGGTGCACCGGCTTATTGATCAAGAGTCGAAAGTGATCCCGGAGCGCCAAGCGGAGCTCGCTCGACATGGCCACCGGGACGAGCCCGACCAGCCGGTCCCGCGGCAGCCCGGCCGGAGGACCGGCCAGGGCCGCCAGCGCCCGTGCCTGGGCGTCATCTATCGCCACGAGTCCTACCTCCCATTCGCCACCGGCCATTTCCGCCAGAGTGCCGAACTCGATCACCTGCGCGTGCCAGGCGGCGAGCAGGTCCGCAATTTCCCGGCGCAGCAGTCCCTCCGGCAAGGCGAGGCCGACCTTCAGCCCGGCCAGATCCCGCGACGGGGGCAGGGGCGCCGACACGGTCACCGCGACGGTGAAGGTAAACGTCGAACCCCGGCCCAACTCGCTTTCGATCGTGATCGTTCCGCTCATGAGCTGGACAAGATTGCGGCAAATCGCCAACCCGAGGCCGGTGCCGCCGTAGCGGCGCGTGGTGGATTCGTCGACCTGACTGAAGGGCTTGAACAACCGGGCCTGCTGATCGGCCGCGATGCCGATGCCCGTGTCGCGCACAGTGAACTCCAGCATCCGCCACTCGTTCGCGGCCACCGGCCCCGGCGCCGGATCCACGCGCGGCAGCAGGCGCACCTTCACCTCCACCTCGCCGCGCTCGGTGAACTTAATCGCGTTTCCCACCAAGTTCACCAGCACCTGCCGCAGCCGGCCGCCATCGATCACGACGGTCGACGGCACGTCGACGGCGCAGCGATGCAACAGCTCGAGATTCCGTTCCAGCGCCTTCACGGCGAGCAAATCCAGCGCATCCTCGACGCAGTTGCGCGGATCGCAGGCCAGCAGATCGAGTTTCAACTTGCCGGACTCGATGCGCGCATAATCGAGAATGTCGCCGGTCAGTTGGATCAGGGCCTCGCCGCTTGACCGGATGGTCTGGACGTACTCGCGCTGTTCCGGATTGAGCGAGGTGTCCAGGAGCAGGCTGGTGAAGCCGACGATGCCGTTCAGCGGCGTGCGAACCTCATGGCTCATCGTGGCAAGGAACTGGCCCTTCGCCCGATCGCCGGCCTCCGCCAGATCCCGCGCCTCACGCAGCTCGGCCTCCTTGCGTTTGGTCTCGGTGACGTCGTCGAAGACACCGACGAAGCACGCCAGCGATCCGTCGCGATGCTTCACCGGCGTGACGACACCGCGCACCGGATACGCGGTCCCGTCCTTGCGCGCGGTGAGCCACTCGCCTTCCCACGTGTGCCCGGCGCGGACGGTGGCCGACAGATCCGCGAAGACCTCCTCCGGTGTCTGGGACCCGCGAATGGAGCGCCAGCTGCGACCGATCAGCTCCCGCCGCGAGTAGCCCATCTGTTGGCACAACCCGCGATTCGCGTACTCAATCTGGTCACCGAGATCGAAGATCATGATCGCGGAGTGGCTCTGCTCCATCGCTTCGGAAAGGTTTCGAATCACCTCGCGCTGCTCGTGCTGCCGCCGGGTCATCCGCAGCACGATGATCGGCAGGCCGAGCAACATGAGGACATAGAACATGCCGCGCAGCGCGCCGAACCAGAGCGTGCGGCTCCAGGTGGCGGCCTCGATGTCCAGGCCGAGGATCTCACGCGGCCCGGATCCCGGGCTCGCTTCGCCGATGGGCGCGTACCCCGTCATCCAGATGCCGAAGTCATCCGCCAGCGGACCCTCGGTGGCCGGCTGCCCGGTACGGAGAATGGCCTGCAAACCGGGCGACGTGGCGGCCTGGGGATAGTCGTCGCCCGGCAGCGACTCGTCGTTGCCCCCGGGTGGGACCGAGTCGGCGAGATAGACCACGGTGCCGGGTCCCGGGCCGGCGCGGAAAATATACACAAAACGCACGTACGGATCGACGGCGCTCAACTTCTGCAACCGCGCCTTCATGGCCGCGTAAGGAGCCGTGCCGAGATCGGCCCGCGTGCCGGTCAGGCGCGCCAGTTCCGACTGCTCGATTGCGGCCGCGGAAAGCGTGGCATTGTTGAGCAACGTGGCCGTCATCCGCGTCTCTTCCCGGCGGTAGCCGAACCAGCCCGCGATCGCAGTCACCGTGGCGACCGCGAACCACAAGCTGGCGGCCTGAAGTTGACGTAGGGTGTGCGGGGTCATGTACGCCGAAGCCGGTCGGGCGAGCCAATCGCGTCGCTTCCGGTGCTGCAAGCCTCAGCGCCCGGGGCGGCTACGCAGAGGTGCGGAAACGGATCCGACAACGCTGGGAGCGGGCGCAAAAAAAACCGCCGCGACGAATCGCGGCGGTTTCAGAAACGCAAATTCCCGACGGATCAGGAAACGTGGCCCGAGACGAGCTTGGTCATCTCGAACATCGAAACCGACTTCTTGCCGTTGAAGACCAGCTTCATCTTGTCGTCGGCATTGATCTGGGTGCGGACCTTCTTGTCCTGCAGGCCATTCTTCTTGATGTAAACCCAGAGCTTCTTGGTGAGCTCGGTGCGGGGCAGCGGATTCGAGCCCACGACGGCGCTCAGCGCGGCATCGGGCGTAACGGGTTTCATGAACGCGGCGTTTGGTTTACGAGCAGCTTTTTTAGCCATAATATTTCTTTGGGTTTGGAATACTTCCCTCTGGAACAGGGCTCTTCTAGAGGTAATGACTGTCGTTTGCATAGGAAAATCTTTAGTTTTCTAGAGTGAAAAACCGGCGCGCGACGTCGCGTAAGTGAGCCTGATTTTGCGCGCCGCCGGATGTTTTTGGCGCGCGGGGTGAAGCGGGAACGGGGCCCCGATCCGTCCCGCCGCGGGGCGCAAAACGCGCGGTCCGGGCGGGTTGATCGGGCGGAAAGTGCACCGGGCCCGAGACGATTCTTCGGGTTCGTAGTTCCGCCTGAAGGCGGGGCGCCCCGGCGAATTACGACCAGCGACGGCCCTGCATCAAACTACACCCTTCCGACTAAGCCCGATCGTCGATTTGGACAAACTGCCGGTACAGCGCGGCGTAATGGCCACCCAAGGCCAGCAGGTCCACATGGGTTCCCCGCTCGATAATCCGACCTTGGTCGAGGACCAAAACCAAATCCGCGTGACGAATCGTGCTGAGCCGGTGCGCCACGATGAAACTCGTCCGGCCGCGCAAAAGCGCCACCAGCGCGCGCTGGAGTCTCGCTTCGGTCAGGGCGTCGATTGAGCTCGTGGCTTCATCGAGAATCACCAGCCGGGGATCGACCAGCAGGGCCCGCGCAAAGCAGACGAGCTGCCGCTGCCCTACCGACAACGCCGCGCCGCGCTCCCCCACCTCGGTCTGAAATCCCCGCGGCAATCCGTCGAAGAGATCGAGGCCATCCAGCCGCGCCGCCGCCGCCCGAACTTCAGCCTCGGTCGCCTCCGGCCGCGCGAAACGGATATTCTCCAGCACGGTGCCGCTAAAGAGGAAGTTCTGCTGCTGCACCATGCCCATCTGGCGGTGCAGCGACTGGCTCGTGATCGTCCGAATCTCCCGGCCATCGAGCCGCAATTCCCCCGCGCTCGGGAGGTGAAACTTGGCCGCCAGGTTGATGATCGAACTCTTCCCGCTACCCGTGTGCCCCACCAACGCCACGGTCTGACCCGGCTCCGCCGTGAAGCTGATGTCGTGCAGGACCGGGCGCCCAGGCTCGTAACCGAAGCAAACGTGGTTGAATTCGACGCGAACGCCGGCCGCGCCAGCTGGCACGGCGGCGCGGAGTTTGGAGTTTGGGGTTTGGAGTTCGGAGTTACGCCCGCCGGGTTCTGAACCCTGAGTTCTGAGTTCAGGGTTCTGGGCTCTGAGTCTGGCACTCGGTGTTTGGTCCTCGGAACTCTCCGAACTCTGAACTCCGAACCCTGAACTCTGAACCGCGGCGGCGTCCAACGTTCGGGGATCAGGTAGATCATGCGCATCCGCCGCATCCGCCCAATCCGGCTTGGCATCGATCAGCCGGAAGACCCGCTCGGCCCCAGCCATCGCGACCAACGCCTGGTTGTACTGATTCCCGATCACCGCAATCGGCGCGAAGAACTGGTTCGAGAGCAGAAAGAACGTGATCAGATCGCCGACCCCCATCTCGCCGTGGAAGACCCGCCAGCCGCCGAACATCAGCAGAATCGCCACGAAGAACTGGCTGTTGAGCTCGATGAGCGGCGTGAGAATCGCGGAGGTCCGTGCCAGCGCGATGCTGAACCGGGAATGATCGGCCAGCAGGTTCCGGAAGAGCCCGGCATTGGTCTGCTGCCGCACGAATCCCTGGGTGACGCGGATTCCATTCACGGACTCCGCCAGCGTCGCCGTCACCCGACTGAAACTGTCACTCGCCGCCCGCGAATAATGGCTGAGTTTCACCCGGAAGTGCCGGTTGATGATCCACAGGACGGGGGCCAACCCCAGGACGACGAGAAAAAGCACCCCATCCGACCACGCCATCACCACCGCCGAGAACAGCATCTGACCGAACTGGATCATGCTGACGAAAAGCACGTCCTGGATTCCCACCCGGAGCGCTTCCACGTCGCTCGTCATCCGGCTGATGATCCGGCCGATCTTCATCCGATGGAAGAAGCTCATCGGCTGGCGCTGCACCCGCGCAAAAATATCTGCCCGCAGCCGGTTCACGACGGTCTCGCCGATCTCGAGCGCGTAACGCTGACGAAAGTGAAACATGCCGTCCGTCCACACTGCGAGCAGTGCGTAGCCGACGACGCCGAGCGCCAGCCCGCGGGTGTCCGCCTGCGTGATCGGCCCGCGGATCATCAGCGAGGTGATCCAGAGGAAGGCCGGCAACTGCGCCGATCGAATCGCGCTCATCACGACCAGGGCGTTTAACTTTCGCTGCACCGGCCGCGCATACGTGAACAGCCGGCGAATCAGCGACCACTCCAGCGGCTGCTGGATCGTTTCGTCGTCCTCCTCGTCGCGCGGGCGGCGAACGAGTCCGAGATCGCGAATGGCGGGAAGCGGGGCGCGCTTCATGACGTGCTCGCCTCCTGTCGGGCCGCCGCTCGCCGGCGCGCCCGCGGAATTTTCGATTTTGGAATCTCGATTTTCGATTGGGCCCGGCGACCAGCGCCGGCCCTACCTTCAGACTGCGGGTGATGCGCCGCCCTCATCGCCCACCCTCCTTCGGTTTCAACTGCTGCAATTCGCGGCCGTCCACCAACTGCAGGCTCGCCACGTGGAGATACGGACCTTGTTGCCGCATCAACTCCTCGTGCGTCCCGCGCTGCACGATGCGTCCGCCTGCCAGCACGATGATGAAATCCGCCCGGCGCAGCGTGCTCAGCCGGTGCGCGACGATGAAAGTGGTGCGTCCCGCCATCGCCCGATCCAAAGCCTCGAAGATCTCGTGCTCGGTCTCGCTGTCGATCGCCGCGGTCGGATCGTCGAGGAGCAGGATCGCCGGTTCGAGCAGCACCGCCCGCGCGATCGCGAGCCGCTGTCGCTGGCCCCCGGAGAGGCTGTTGCCGCTCTCCCCCAGCACCGTGTCGTATCCTTTTGGCAACTGCAGGATGAAATCATGCGCAGCCGCGATTCGCGCCGCCTTCTCGATTTGGGCCCGCGTCGCCTCCGGATGGCCGAAGGCGATGTTGGCGGCGACGGTGTTCGAGAAGAGGAAGCTCTCCTGAAAAACGAGGCCGATGTTCCGGCGCAGATCGTCGAGATTCAGCCGGCGGGCGTCGATCCCGTCGATCAACACGCGCCCCGCGGTCGGATCGAAGAATCGCGGCACCAGGCTCATCAGCACGCTCTTCCCCGCGCCCGTGGCGCCGAGGATGGCGACGCACTCGCCCGGCTTTACCTCGAGCGAGAGGTCCCGGACCACCGCCTCGGCACCGTCGTAGGTAAACGAGACATTCTCGAACGCGACCGCCCCGCTCAATTTGGGCCGCCGCACCGCATCAGGCGCGCTGCGCACCTCGATCGGCGCATCGAGAATCTCGAATACCCGGCGCGAGCCGATCAGCGACTGCTGCACCGAGTTCACGATCGTCGCGATGTTGTTCACCTGCCCGGAGAATTGCTCGAGCAGCCCGGCGAACACCACGAAGCCGGTGCCGAGCGGAATCTGCCCGTGAATCACCAGCCAGCCGCCGTAGCCGAGCAGGACCATCATATTGATCCGCGTCAGGAAACCGATGGCCGGCGAGAACAGGCTCACCCGCCAGAAGATCAGCCCCTGTTGCCGGAGCACGGTGTCGTTCGCGGCCTCGAATTGGGCGTGTTGCGCCGCCTCGCGGCCAAAGCCCTTGGTGACCGCGATGCCCTGGATACCCTCGACGAAGATCTGGAGCATGCGGTCCACGAGGAGTCGGTTCTGCGCGTATTCCGGCTGGGTCCGCCGCGTATGCCACGCCGTCAGCGCCCACAGCAGCGGAGTCGTGGCGAGGCAACCCAGCGTGAGCCCGGGACTCAGGTTGATCATGTAGACCAGGTAAACGCTCAGCGAGATCACCATGATCACGCTCTGGATCAGGACCTGGTCGACAAACATGCGGACGCTCTGCACGTCGCTCGTCACTCGCGTGATGATCGAACTCGTGTTGTTGGCATCGTAGAATCGAAAACTCAGCCGCTGGAGCTTGTCGTAGACCTCGCTGCGTAAATCCACCACGAGACGCTGCTGGACAAGCCGGTTGACCGACACGGCGTAGGTGTAATTCAACCACGCGCGGCAGAGCGCGAGCAGCAGGATGAGGCCGGCCAGCAGCCCGAGCACCTCCCAATATTTCCAGGTGACGGGCAGTGTCAGGTGGAGCTTGTTGGCGTCGAGGGGGGTGCCCTCGACCTTGTGCCGGATGTAGTCGATGCCGACGCCCGTCAGGCTCAGGCCGCCGATGCCCATCGTGAGCAACACCAGCTGAATCGACAGCACCTGCAGGCAATGGAGCCGATAACGCCACGCGAGGACGAACAGACGGCGGACGAGGGTCCAGTTCGAAAGCTCGCTCCCCTTCGGCCCTGGGCGGACGTCGGACATGGATAGGCTTTGCCCGCCGCGCAAAGCCTAGCGCTGCTGACGCGTGCCCTGCCCGCGAATTCCACCCTGGTTGCGGCGCGGGTTGGCCTGCTGGTTGTCGCCCTGCGGAGTGGCCGGAAAATTTCCCGGCGCCGGCGGGGCGATTTGCGGGATGCCGTTGGGATTCACCTGTTGCGAAGCCTGCTCGCGCAACGCCCGCCGCCGCGCGAC
>CAINHV010000152.1 GCA_903848965.1 uncultured Opitutia bacterium
CCCGCCGTGTTCGCCTCGTCTCCCGCGATCCGTGCGACCCTCGTGGGGATGGACAGCGGCGGTTACTGGCAGGCCCATTGGAACGCGATCGCGCCCACCGCGGTGCGGGCGCGGGTTACCTTCGCGGGGGCCGTTTCCGATCAGGCTCTGGCGGCCCACTATGCCCGCGCCGACGTGTTCATCGCGCCCTCCCGCTACGAATCCTTCGGACTGATGTTCGTGGAGGCGATGGCGTGGAAGCTGCCGGTCGTGGCCCTCGCCGCCCCGGGGGCCAACGAGATTCTTGTGGCCGGGCAGACCGCGCTGCTCACGCCACCGGATGACGTTCCGGCCCTTGCCGCCGCAATCAACCGGCTCGCCCGCGATCCCGACCAGCGCCGCCGGCTGGCCGAAGCCGGGCGCCAGCGAGCGGAAGCCCGGTACTCGCGAGCCGCGCTGACCGAGGCCAGCGTCGCTTACTATCGGGCTCTCCTGGCGAAAGTGCGGATCCGCTAAGCGCCTGTCTCCGGCAAGTCTGCCGCCCGCCATCCCCTTGATTCCCGATCTCTCCATTGTCATCCCAGTTTTCAACCGTGGCGAATTGATCCACTACACGATGGAGAGCATTCGCCGTGCCTCCGCCGGAGTGTCGCTGGAGATCATCGTGGTGGACGATGGCTCGGACGTTCCGGTCGCGGATGATTTGGCCCGGCTCGGCTACACGGAGAATGTCCGCGTCATCCGCCAGCCCAACCAGGGGCTGCTCTTTGCCCGCCTCACTGGATTCGCCGCCGCCACCGGCCGCTACACGCTGTTCCTCGACTCGGATGACTTGATCGCTCCGGAAAAATTGCGCTCCCAGATCCGCGCGATGGAGGTCGGCGGCTACGCCATCAGTTACTCCGACACCGCCCACTGCCAGCTCACCGGCGACTACGATCAGCTGGCTATCGCACCCGATGCCCCGGAACGATCCACCGCCGATGCCGCCGACTTCTGCATTAATATCCAGCCGGCGCCGCACAGCCCAATCTTTCGCACCGACTACCTTCGCGACGCCGTGAACCGCGCTTTTTTTCCACCGTCGCCACTCTACAACGCCGTCGCGGAGATCTGGTTCTACCATAATGCCGCACCCCGTCCCGGCCGCGTCGTGCACGTACCCGGGGCCCTTACGATTGCCGGTGTGCACTCCGCCGTGCGATTAACCAATCACTGGGAGCGACTGGCCGTGGCTTCGCTGGCCGTCATGGAGGCGTTCGCACGGACGGTACCCGCCACACCGGAGCACGCGCGCGTCCGCCGCTTTGTGGGTGAGAAAGCCTTTCGCTCTTGGCGCCGGCTGCCGCGGGGTTTCTCGCCCCCCTATAACGCCCGGCTGCTGGCCGTTTGGTCGCAGCTAGCGGGCGACTCCCGGTACCACGCGCATCTGGGCGGTCCGGCGTTTCAACGGGTCAGCCGGCTGCTCGGGCCCGTTTCAGCCGGTCGCTTGTTCCGGCGCTGGCAGAATGGCCCCTACGCATCGATTCGAACGATTGAGGACGAAAAGATGCACGCACTCCTCAACAGCCTTCCCGCGCCATGAGCTCCTGGCTGCAACCCTTCGGCCGTCGCGCCGGCCTTGGCCGGCTCGCCTATAAGCTGTGGCACGAGCCCCGCGCGGCACTGGCCCGTTCGCGACGCGAAGGCGGTCCACTTGAGCAGTGGCGCGATGCCCGCGGACGTGACGCGATGGTGGCGGCCGCCGCCATCCTGCCGCCGATGCCCCCGGCCGATCCCAACTCGATGCCAGTCTGCTTCCTAACCGGCCGCCGGTTCTGGTATCAAACGGCCTTCTGCTGCTGGACGCTCCAGCGCCACGCCAGCCGCGCGCTGCAGCCGGTCTTCATCGATGACGGCACGTTCGACTCTGAACTGCGGCACGAGTCGGAACGGCTCTTCCCCGGCTGCGTGGTCCATGGGGCAGACGAAATTGAGCGGCGGCTCGATCAGCATCTGCCGGTGGCCCGGTATCCGGCCCTCCGTGGCCAACGCCGCACCTATATTCACCTGCGCAAACTCACCGACGCCCACGCGGGGCTGGCCGGATGGCGCTTGGTCCTGGATTCCGACCTGCTTTTTTTCCGCCGTCCGGACGCCTTGCTTCATTGGATGGTACAGCCTGAGCGTCCGATCCACATGCTCGATGTCGGAG
>CAINHV010000153.1 GCA_903848965.1 uncultured Opitutia bacterium
CGGGAGTCATGGTGCGCGGACGCTGGTGGTCCGAGTCGGAACTCCAAGCCCGGCTCGCGGTCTTTTCCGGAAACGCTCACTGAGCTATCAGCCCGATGACGACATCCCGGTTGATCCGTCGGTCGCATCTGTATGTGGCGCTGTTCCTGTCGCCCTGGCTGCTGATGTACGCCGTGAGCACGCTGGCGATGAATCACCGGCAGTACTTTGTGGCGAAGTACGGTCCTGGTCCTGGAACCTACGAGCCCGAGCGGGAACTCGCTTACGCCGGGAGCTTCAGTCCGGACGCGACACCGCGTGACATCGCACGCCAGATTCTCGAGACACTCGATCTCGCCGGCGCGCACAGCGTGAACCGCCGGCTGGATGGGGCGATCGTGATCAACCGGAACGATCTCCTCGTGCCACGCCGGATCACCTACGTGCCGGCGGCCGGGACGCTGGCGATCGAGAAACTGGCGCCGCGGACGAACACGGTGCTCGAGCGCTTTCACCGGCGGCGTGGCTACGAAACCGGCTATGCCCTCGACACCGCTTGGGCGGTGACGGTCGACCTGGTGATTGCCGCGATGGTGATCTGGGCGCTCTCGGGGCTCTGGATGTGGTGGGAGATGAAGGCGACGCGCATGGCGGGCGCGGTGGCGGCTCTCGGCGGCGCGGTGTTGTTTGCGTTCTACGTGTTCGCGATCTGAGCCCATGAACACCTCGCATCTTCTACGTCGCCTGCACCTCTACCTCGGGCTCGCGCTGCTGCCGTGGTTCCTGATGTACGGGATTTCGTCCCTGCCGTTTGCACACAACCGATACTTCGAAAACCGCGATGCAGCCAAGGGGCTCCCGTTGTGGACGATGCGGCTGGAGCGGTCGTATGAGGCGCCGGTGCCCGCCGGGCAGGAGGAGTTGAGAGAATTTGGCCGCGGAATCCTCCGTGAGGTCGGCCTCAAGCCGGTGAACTTCGGAGTGTATCGGCAGAGCCCGACGCGGTTGAGCGTGAACACCTATTCCTTCCTCAAATCCACCCGGGTGATTTATGCGAGCGATCGGAAGTGGCTCACGGTCGAGGACCGGCGGTTTCGCTTCGATCAATTCCTGACCGGGATGCATGCCCGCGGCGGATTCGAACAGGGCGGATTCCTGTCCGACTCGTGGGGCGTGATGGTGGACATCGTCTGCCTGGCGATGATCGGCTGGATCCTCACCGGCTACTACATGTGGTGGGGCATCCCCGGTCACCGCCGCTGGGGCACGGTCGCCATCATCGCCGGCGTGGGCGCGTTCGTGGTGTTTACGCTGCGGTTGTGAGGTCAGTTGGGGTGAGGCATGGGTCTCCAGACCCATGTCAGCGAGAGGTGATGCGGGAGGATTTTCACGGATCAGAGACCCGTGCCACTGGGCGCGCACTAGGCGCCCCCCCCCTACAACGTGTAGGCGATACCCAATAAGTTTAGGGGCGTGGCTCGTCCACGCCCGGATGGCTACAGACTTTCTTAGCCCGGCCTACGGATTCACCACCGTCGCCGAGGTGACTTCGAGCAGTCGACGACCTCCCGCGCTGGATCGGTCTAGATTAAACTGCGCTCCTACACCGGCTACCGCTCCAGCCAGACTAGAGGCTGTCCTGCACTTTCTGTCGGCCGGAGGGCCGAGCTCCGTCGAGGCCGGTGGCATGGCTTCACGGATTCGGACGCGGGGGATCTCGTCCCTCCCATTGCCCGCATCGGTTTCACCTCCGAAGAGGTGCCCGACACGTTCTAAGCCGGCGGGGGTGCGCCCAGCCAGGCGGCAAGCGCGAGGTCGTCGGCCACCTGAACGCCGCCCCGATATTCGGGAGCGAGCAGTTCCGCGTAGCTCGGCTCGAGGAAGCGGCGGCAGTGCAGCAGCACGCGGGCGCGCTGGCCCGGTGCGCGCACGAGCCGGCCCAGCGCCTGGTTCACCTTTGTCATGCCCGGAACCTGATAAACGCGCCGGAACGCGGCTTCCCGGCCTGCGCCCTGGAGCGAGACTTCCGCCAGTCGCGCGCGCTGTACCGCATTCACTTCGGGCAGAGCTGGACCAACCACCATGGCGTGCGACACGCGTCCGCCAAGCAGATCAATGCTCTCCGCAAAACTGGAACCCAGTACGAGAAAGAGCGCGCTGCCTTGCGCGAGCGACGACTCCACCCAGGCCGCCTGCGCCGCGAGTTCTCGCAACTTCGGCTGGAGCGCCACCCGCAGGCCCGGCGCGATCGCCTCCAGTTCCCGGGCAATCGCGTCGGCGTAAGCGTAACTCGGAAAGAAGACGGCGATGGAGACGGGGTTCGGAGTTGAGAGCTGAGAGTTGAGGGTTGAGAGGTCGGAGGGAGAAGCGGAGACCGGGGTGCTGAGCGTTGGGTGTTGAGAGTTGAGCGTTGAAAGTTGCTCGAGATTGGAGCGCGAGCTGGCGGCGTGCAGGGCGGCGATGGTGACCGCGGTGGTCGTGTAGTGGTGCGAGCGGTGCTGGAAGGTCGTGTCCACGCGGGTGTCGACGCCGATCGCATAGGCTCCCTCGCGCCAGGGAGTGTGCGCGCGGAGCAGGGCGGGCTGCGCGGTCTCGCGGACTTCCTCGACGCGGAGCAATTCCGCGGCGCTGGTGAGCTGCTTCAGAAGCTTTTTCGTCTCGCGCTTGTTCAGCACGCCCAGCCGCGTGGTTTCGAGTGCGGACCCTGGAGCCGGGAGACTGGTCAGGTCGCGGGGTTCCTTTTCCCGGGTCTCCGCGCGGCGATCTCCGAGGCCGCACGCGGCGGCAAATCCGTCCACCGGCGTCAGCGTGGCACTCGCCAGCACGACACCGCCGAAGTCGCGGAGCGCGGCGCCAATTGCGCTGGCCGCGTCGAGGCAGGTGAGCGCGAGCTCGCCATCCCGCGGACTCCACCAGAGCCGCGGCAGGGTCGTGCTTTCGAGTTCGTCGCAGAGCGACGGAATCTGCCAGAGGTTGTCGGCGGCGCGCGGCCCCAGCTCCGCCAGGTTAAGGGACAGGCTCGGAATAATCTTGGCGAGGTTGGCGAGCAGGTGACGAAGGTCATCCTCCTCGGCGGCGCCGAGCGCGTCGCATTTGCGCAGGTGCTGCAGGCCATGGCACCAGTGGTCCCACGCGGTGGTGAGCTGCGACGGCAGACGCAAGCGGTGAAGCTCAGTGCGGGTGGCGAGCGCCTCGTCTGCCGTGAGCGAGTACGAATAGGCGTCGGCGACGCGGCCCGGCAGGTTATGGGCCTCATCTACCAGCAGGAGCGTGCGCGCCGCGGCGAAGCCCGGCTGCTCGAAGAAGAGGCCGCGATTGCGCGGGGCGAAGACGTAGTTGTAGTCGCCGATCCAGACGTCGTTGAACGCGAGCGCGGTCCGCGTGATCTCGTACGGACAGATCTGCGCGTCGCGGCCGGCCTCGCGCAGCGTGGGAAGATCCCGGGCGTGCTGCTCGTCGAGATAGAACCGGGCCAGGCCGCTGCGGGGCCAGCGCTCGGCCGCGCCGGCGAGATAGGAGCAGGTGTCCCGGACGCAATGAAAGGTGGTGTTGACGCAGTGCTCGGCCTTGGCCCGCACCTGCCAGACGGCGAGCGCCGGCGTCGGCGCAGCGCGCGCGGCGCCCGTCTCGGCGGGTTCGCTCGTCATCGTACCCAGCGTGCGCACGACCTGAAGCTGGCCGGTGGATTTGCTGGTCAGGTAGAGCGCGCGATCGAAGTGGCCGGACCGTAATTGTCCGAGGGCAAACTCGAGCAGCACGCCGGTCTTGCCGAAGCCGGTCGGGGCCTCGAAGAGGACCAGCGGATGCCGGGCGAAGAGCGCCGTGAGTTCCGCCTGCGTCGTCTCCTGTCCGGGCCGCGGCCGGTCGAACGCAGGGCGATACCGGAGATGCTGCAACCGCGCCCGCGCCCGCTGCCGCAAGTCGAGGAACTCGGTGACCCGTTCCAGCTGGCCGCGGAAATAACTCTCGTCGGAGGCAGTGAGTGTGACCGTCTGCGCCAGCCCGGAATCCACCTCGACGAAAACGAGCTCCGCGAGCAGCGCGCCTTCGGGCTGGCTCGGGGAATCGGACTTGTCACGTATTACGTTACCAATCTCCGGGCGGAGCGTGAGGGCGCCGAGGCGGGCGAGTGCCAGGTAGGTGGCGAGCTGGATGAGATATTCGGGATAGTCCTGCCGGAGCTCGGCCTCGTCGGCGGGCAGTTCCCGGGTGACTGTCTTGATCTCCCGCAGCGTCAGCCCGTCGGGGCGGCGGACGATTTGATCGATTCGGCCGGTGAGGCTGAGCGTCCAGCCGCGATGGGCGACCTGCCCGGCAATCGGGAGCTCGAAACTCGCGGCGGCGGCGTGCTCGGCAGTGGCCTGAGCCCGCAATTCGCCATGCCAGTAGGTGCCGAGTTGCGCGCGCCACAAGCCCTGCGGCCCGCCGACGGAGTCGTGCGGGCCGAGCGAAAAATCGGCGAACTCGCCGACGCTCAACGCCGCGGTGCGGCGATCGAGATCGAACATCATGGCACGCCCAGTGACGTTCGCCCGGGACCGGGAAACAAGCGCCGTGTTGCGGGCCGCTACACTTTTTCACCCGCAGGGGTCGACCCCTTCCCAGACCCCTTCCCAGATCACTCTCGAACCGCGCCGTTCCGGTGGTGAAGGGGAATTGGCGCGACTCGCAGTTCAGCCGGTCCTTCCGCCCGCCGAAGGGGCATGGTCGGCGTAGTTTGCCGATCTTTTTGCCGATGTGTCTCATGATTCTGACGCATTAAGAAACAACAGGTGGCGTGTATATCAGGGGCTGCTTTGGTATCAGTGAGTGCCGGTTTTCTGCAGTCCTTCGGAGGCGTTTTAGATTGATTATTCGCGATTCGCGAATAGCGAATGAGATCATGACCAAGCCGCAGGATATCGTGGTCGCGCTCAAACTATGCCTCTCTGGCGTAGATCGGTCCTTCGCGGTTTTGGCTCGCGAGCTCGGGATGAGTGCTTCGGAGGTGCATGGCGCGTGTTCGCGTCTTATCGAGGCAAGATTGCTCGATCCGGAGACGCGCCGACCTCGCCGCAAGGCGTTGCAGGAATTTCTCCGGTCCGGTGTCCCTTACGCGTTTCCGGCCCAACTCGGTGAACTCACTCGCGGAGTTCCGACCGCTTGGGCGGCACCGGCGATGGCGGGAAAGGTGTCGGTCGACGACGCCGTGACACCCATCTGGCCCGATCCCGACGGCACCAAGCAGGGCGCAGCCGTCGAGCCACTCTACCGCAGCGTTCCCGTCGCGGCGAAAAACGATCCGGCCCTCTATGATCTTCTGGCGTTGGTGGACGCCTTGCGGATCGGTCGGGCGCGGGAACGGAAGTTCGCAGAACAAGAATTGGAGCGGCTGCTGAGCCACGAGCCGGCCGCCAGCACACGGAGCGTGGCGAATGGCTGAAGCTCCCATCGCCGCGATGAAGGCTGTCGCCGAGCGCCTAGATGGGCTCGGACTGGATTATGCCTTTCTCGGCGGCTCGGTCGTGAGTCTGTTGCTCGATCATCCGGAGCTGTCGCCGGTGCGAGCGACTGATGATGTCGACGTGGTGATCGAAGTCGTTTCCCAGGCGCGTTACGCGGAGATCGAGCAGAAACTGCGTGCTCTAAAATTCGACCACGACATGCGTCAAGGGGCGCCGCGGTGTCGTTGGGTGCTGGGCGACTTGACCGTCGATATCATGCCAGCGGCCGGCGATTTTCTCGGCCTCAACACCGCGTGGTTTCGAGAGGCGCTGGCTTCGGCAACGCCGCGAATGGTTCCCGGTGGGACTCTGCGCGTCGTCTCGCCGGCAGGTTTCATCGCCACGAAATACGTCGCCTTCCTCGATCGTGGGGCAGGCGATTACTGCGCCAGCCACGATCTCGAAGACTTGATCACGGTCATCGATGGACGGGAAGAAATCGTCGAGGAGGTCGCAGCGGCCGACCCCGCACTCTGCGCTTATGTGACCAAGGCGATGGCCGCATTGGTCTCCTCGGACGATTTCATGGAGGCACTGTCCGGACATCTCCCCGCAGATGCCGCCAGCCAAGGCCGCCTAGCTGGCCTGCGGCGCAAACTGACCAGTATCGCTGCGTCGGGCTGATGAAGGCATCGACGCCGGCTTCATCGGACCAGGCCTTTCGCCCGCCGTCTCAATCCAGTAGGATTTCCGTGTGGCCGCGGAGGTACGCTTCCAGCCGGTGCTGCAGCCGGGCGACGTCCGGCTCGGGGGCGGTCTGCTCGGCCAGCGGGCGGTTCAACAGCGTGGCGACCTCGGCGCGATCGGTGGCGGGGAGCGTGGGGAACCATTGTTCCTTCAGGGGATAGCCTTCGTACCGGGCGAATCGATACAAGGACTTCAGATACACGATATCCGGCCGGACCCCGGAACCGAACGCCGCGAACGCCTCGCGCAAGAGCCGGGCGACCGCCTCGCGGCTGTCCTCGTGGAGCGGGTTGCGGCCGATCAAAGCCGCCAGGGCGGAGGCGAACCGCAGCGCGTCATAGCTCCGTCCAATGTCCGTGGGCCGCGCGATCAGGCGCACTTCCCGCGTGAACCAGGTGCGGCCCTGGTTCGACGACTCCAACATCAGCCAGGCCTCGTCGAAAAGATCGAGGGCGACATGGGGTGTCGCGCCCGCCGGGCCGCGGGCCTTGGGCACCCGTTGCATCACCGGCAGGAGGCCGTGACTCGCCGAGAAGACGGTCAGCCCTTGAAACGCATCAGTGGGCAGCCGCTTCAGCAGGACGAAGGCGTCGGTCTCGAGGGATTGGGCGGGCACGGGAAGGAAAGCGGCGGACAGCGAAGCGAAACCAACCTTCCGCCTGAAGGCGGAACTACAAACCACCGGAGCGTCGGAAACCGTGGCGGCGAATCTTCACCGAGCGGCTAGGACGAAAGGGTCACGGGCCTGGCGCCGGTCCAGGGAGGGACGACTGCGCCACCCGAGACGATCATCTTCATGCCGTCGCCGACGCTCATGGTCAGCTCCACGACTTCGTGGCGCGGCAGCATCACCATGAATCCACTCGTTGGATTCGGTGCCGTCGGCACGAAAATGGTCCACATCTCGCCGCCGGCGACGGACTGCGGCTCGCCTTGGACAGTGTTGGTGAGAAAGCCCATGCTCCAGGTGCCGCGACGGGGAAACTCCACCACGACCACCTTGGTGAACATGTTGCGATTGCCGGCGCCGAAGGTGGCGACGACCTGCTTGACGGAGCTGTAGACCGCACCGATGCCCGGAATGCGCAGGATGGCGCGCTCACCAATGCTGAGAAAATATTTCCCGAGGAAGTAATTCGACAGGAGGCCGAGCCCCGTCACGAGCAGGATGACCACGCCGGTGGCAATGACGTCCCAGAAGAAGGGTAACTGCTTTAGCGATTCCGGCAGGTAGTGCTCGTAGAGTGGGCGGAAGCGGCCGCCGACGACGTCGATGAAGGCGCGAAACGCCCAGACCGTCACGATCAACGGCGCCAGCAGCAGCACGCCCGAGAAGAAGGCGTTACGGAACGTGATCAGACGGGAACCGGGCAGTGGCGTGGTTTCGGGCATGAGTTGGCTTTGCCGGGCAAAACCGGTGTCAGATTCGCCAGCGGTTGAATCTCCGCAATCGCTTTCCGGCCGCGTCGGAAAATCAGGAGACTTCGTAAAGTGGTGTAGTCCAGGAAGGGCAGTCGGAGCGGTTTCAAACGGCGAGCACGTCGAAACCGATTGGTGTCGGGCTGCCGCCCTTCGACTGGCTCAGGGCGTGGGATTCCCTCCGTTTGGCCGTGAACGTGCCGAACCGGCTCGTCGGGCAGGCCCCAGTTTCACGAGCTAAAGCGGGCCCGTCGCAAGCGACGACCCTACAGTCGGAACTGTGGCAGGGATCCGGCCTGCTGCAGCAGGCTCATGGCGCGCGCCTCGGCCCGCCGCATGGCCCGCTTCTTCGCCGGCACGAGGTCGTCGTAGCCGGCGAGGTGCAGCCAGCCGTGGACCAGGTAGAGGGTGAGTTCTGCGCTGAAGGCGCGCGCCCGGCTGGCGCTGGCCGGGCCCGCCACCTGGCGGGCGGCCGCATCGGCGGAGACGCAGATTTCGCCGGCGGTGGCGAAGCTGGGATCGCCCTCGAAGGTGATGACGTCGGTGAGCGAGGGATCGGCGAGGAATTCACTATGCAGCCGGCCGAGCGCCGCATCGGTGAGAAAAACCAGCGACAGTTCGCCGGCGAGAAACGCGGTCCGTGGCACTCGAATCGCCGCGGCATTTTCGTCCAGCGTGCGCATCGCGGCCGCCACGGAGCGGCGGTCCAGCCGAAGCCGCGGATGGCGGTTGGCGATAACGATGGAGCGCATGGCGAAAACAGGAATCGGCCGGGTTCGTCGTCGCTCGTGGCTACGCGGCTCCGCCTTAGCCACCGGTGCCGGACGGAATCTGGTCGCCGGAAGGACGCGACGCATCGCCGGTGCGCTTCTCCGGATAAGCCACCCGCCCGTGGAGCATATTGAGGAGCGTGAACTGGAAGCTGTTCTTGATCTTCGTGAGCTCCTCGAGCGTCAGCGGCGCTTCGTCGAGCTGGCCCTCTTGAATTCGCTCCCCGACGATCCGGTTGACGAGTTCGTTGAGCTGTCCGGCGTCGACTTGGCGCAGCGAACGCGTGGTGGCTTCGACGCCATCGGCCAGCGAGATGATCGCGCTTTCCTTGAACTGTGGGCGGGGTCCATCGTAACGGAAGGCGTCGATCGCGACGTCGGCGGGCAGGGCGTCGCGATGGACGCCCGCGCGGGTTCCCGCCACCGGAAAGGGGGCGCGCGACTGGGACAGTTCGACGGCGCGCTGATAAAAAAACCGAACCAGGGTCGTGCCGTGGTGCTGCTGAATCACGTCGACCACGGCCCGGGGGAGTTGGTGCTTGTGGGCCAGTTCGACGCCATCGGCGACGTGCTGCTTGATCAGCCGGGCGGATTCCGCCGGGTCGAGGCCCGCGTGGGGATCCACGCGATCGCGCTGGTTTTCGATAAAGATTCCGGCGTTCCCGGTCTTGCCCACGTCGTGGAAGAGCGCGCAAACCCTGGCGACGAGGGGATTGGCCCCGATGGCGTTCGCGGCATTTTCCGACAACTGGGCGACGACGAGCGAGTGGTGGTAGGTTCCGGGGGCGTCGAGCTGCATGCGGCGCAGCAGCGGATGATTGTAGTCGGTGAGCTCGAGCAGCGTGATGTCGGTCGTGCGCTTGAAGAGCGACTCGAGCACCGGCAGCAGGCCGACGACCGCGATGCCGGTCAGGACACCCGTGGTGAGGCCGGCCACGATTTGCCGCAGCAAAGTGTCCGGCGGCGTCTGGTCGGCGATGCCGATCAGCACGGCGAACACCGCCACGGTCAGTCCGCCGGCGCCGGCGGCCCGTACCACCAGTCCGCGGCGCCGGGCGTCGCGCCCTAAGTAGATCGCCACCAGCGACGCGAGGAAAGTGAGGACCAGCAGATCGAGCCGGTTGCCGTAAATGACTCCGGTGAAGATCGAGATCAGCAGGGCCATGAAGATGCCCGAACCGGCATCGATCAGGATCGCCACGATCAGCGGCGCGAACGCCGTTGGCGCGACATAGGGCAAGGTCGAGGCCCACGAACTGTCGCGGAGAAAAAACTCGGCGCCACCGAGCGAGTAATTGGCGCGGACCAGGGTGAGGTTGACGATCACGACGAGGGCCAGCAGCCCGCAGCGCACATTGCTGCGCAGCGTCTCCGGATCCTCGATCCGGATGTAGATCAGCGAAGCCATCACCATCGCGAGCACGAGCAGCACCCGGCCGAACAGCGTCAGCCCCTCGTCGACGGCCGTGTCGCCATGATCGCGGAGATACTGGCGGTGGGCCTGAAACATCTCGAACTGCTCCGGCGTCACGCGATCGCCGGCGGCAATGATGTTCTGGCCGCGGGCGACCGAGACGGTCACGGGCTTAATCGAGTTGCCGGCGGCGGCTTGGCGCGCCTCAGTGGCGGCCCGATCGAAGACGATGTCGGGAGTCAGGCCGAAGCGAAACAATCGGAAGACTGCGAGCGTTGCGGCCCGGGGCAGGTTGTCGGTCGCGAGGTTGACGCGGAGCAACGTCAGGGCGTCCTCGAGCGATTGCACGGGCCGCTGGGAGACTTTGCCATCGGGCCGCACGATTTGAAACACGACGGCGCTGCCGGGGATCCCGCTGCCGAGCGCGGAGTCGCTGATGCCCTCGGCGTAGAGATTGCGCAGGGTGACGAGTCCATTTTCGAACACGAGGGCCCGCATCTTCGCGTCGCTGCCGGCCAGGATGGCGGCGAGGTCCTCGGCGGTGGCGTGATACGATGGATCGCGCGCATTGAAGGCCTCCGTGAGAGCCGTCAGCTCGGCGCGGCGATTGAGCAGCGATCCCGCCGCCGCGGACGGATGCGAGGCCTCATAGGCGGCGAGCTGGGCAAGCAGGTCCTGGGCGGCGGCCTCGAAGCGGTGCAGCGGCGCGGTTTCGATCCGGTAGACCGGTGGCACGTGATCCAGGAACTGCTCCCGCACGGCCCGCGTTTTCTCGGCGCTTTCGTAGTTGAACGAGGCCAGCGCCGTGACCCGGGAGCTGGCGACCTGGTTGGTCTGCACCGGCACGTTGAGGGTGCTGATGCCGGCCGAGCTGATGAGCGCGATGGCCGTCACCGTCACGATGAAGATCAGGACGGCAATCAGCCGGCTGCGATCCAGGAACTCACCCATCCCGGACGGTGGAATGGCGGAGAGTCGTCCGGTCCGGCGGGCATTGAGGCCGCCGACGAGGAGCTTGAGTTGATTGCGAACAGACATCGCGGGCCGGGGCGTCCTCAGGGTTTCTCCTCTGTGCCATGGCCGTCGTGATCCGGATGCCGATAGGCTTCGTAGGCGGCGATGATCTTCTGGACGAGGGGATGGCGGACCACGTCGGCGCCGCTGAAGGTGTGGAAGTCGATCCCGGGCACGTCCGCCAGAATGTGCCGGACCTCGAGCAACCCGCTCTGTTTCGAACGCGGCAGGTCGATTTGGGTGATGTCCCCCGTGATCACCATCCGCGAATCCTCCCCCAGCCGGGTGAGGAACATCATCATCTGTTCGGGCGTGGTGTTCTGCGCCTCGTCGAGCACGATGAAGGCCCGCGACAGCGTCCGACCGCGCATGTAGGCGAGCGGCGCAATCTCGATCACGCCCTTCGCCGAGAGCCGGGCGACATCCTCCGCGTCAAGCATGTCGTGCAGGGCGTCGTACAGCGGGCGCAGGTACGGCAGGATCTTCTCGCGAAGGTCGCCCGGCAGAAAACCCAGCGCCTCTCCGGCCTCGACGGCGGGCCGGGTCAGGATCACGCGCTCGACCTCGTTCTTCAGGAGCGCGGACACCGCCGCCGCCATCGCCAGATAGGTCTTGCCGGTGCCGGCCGGCCCGATGCCGAACACCACCGGATGGGCCAGCATGGATTGCAGGTACAGTTTTTGACCGAGCGTTTTGGGAACGATGGTCTTGCGGTTGGTGGCAATCACCAGCGGCTGCTCCAGCAAAGCGTTCAAGGCGTCCCCTTCACCCCGGGCAAACGTGTCCGCCAGCCGGTGGAAATCCGGCGTGCGAATCGTCATTCCCTGGGCCCGCGCCTGGTCGAGAAAACCAAAGAACGCCTCGGCATTGGCCAGAGGGGCGGCCGGGGCGTCGATCTTCAGCCAGTCGTCGCGGGTCACAAACTTCACCCCCAGGACCCGCTCGGCGTGCACCAGGTTTTCCTCCCGGCCCGCATAAAGCGAACTGAGGTGACGGGGGCTCGAAAAATGGAGGGTCTTGAAAGGCACAGCGCGTCGAACGGGGAACCAAGGGCGAAGTCCCGGGGAGATAAATTAGGCGCGGCGGCGCGGTTTCGGACGCCGCGGGCTGGGCTTCCGATCCGCCGCCGGCATGTGGGGCAGTCCGGTCGGCTTCATCGCCGCCTGCAACTTGTCCCAGGTTGCCGTGAGCGACTGGGGCAGAATCCGGGTCTGGCCAAGCACCGGCATGAAGTTGTTGTCGCCGTTCCAGCGGGGAACGATGTGCCCGTGGAGATGCGAGATGCTGCCGCCGGCGACCGGACCGCCAAGATTGAAGCCAATGTTGAACCCGTCGGGCCGCATTGCCCGGGTCAGGAGTTGCTGGGCGAAGATGATCTCGTCGAACAGGTCCGCCCGTTCCTCGCTGGTCAGCTCCTCGAGGCGCGTGATATCCCGAAAGGGCACGGCCAGTAGGTGACCGGGGTTATATGGAAACCGGTTTAGCAGGAGGTAGGAGAGGGGGGTCCGGTGGACGATCAACGCCGTCCGGTCATCACCCAAGGCCGGCAGCTCCGTGAACGGGTGCCTCATGTTCGCCGGATACCGGGGTGCCTCGATGTATTCCATGCGCCAGTGGGCGTGAAGCTGCTGCATGAGGACGGTGGACTGGGTGACTGGCGGGAAAAAGAGGTCGGAGCAAAAAGAGACACCCCTGCAAAGTCAAAACCCGGTTGAGGCGCGGGCTTGAGCCCCGGATCGATCAAGGCCGATTATGCGTTCTTGCATTATGAAATGACGTTCGTCATTTAATTCGAGGTCGTTCACCGGTGGGAGCTCCGAAACCCATAGGTCTAGGGTTGCCGCCCTTCGACTGGCTCAGGGCCTGGGACTCCCTCCGTTTGGCCGTGAGCTTGCCGAACCAGCTCGTCGGCAGGCCATAAATTATCGAGATAGATCGGCCCACGCAAACGACTGCCCTGCAGTCAACTAAGCCTTTCATGCCCAATGCGCTACCCTCCCAGCCACAAACAGACCATCCGCCGCCGAATCCTCGGTGCGGCCGGCCGGGTTTTCCGGGAGCGGGGGGTGGCGGAAACTGGGGTGGACGATGTGATGCGGGCCGCCGGGCTGACCCACGGCGGATTCTATGCCTACTTCGACGGCAAGGCTCAACTCGTGGCCGAGGCCAGCGCGGAGGCCTTTGCGGCGGCGATTCCCAATCTTGATCGCATCGCCCGGGCCCCGACCGCCGCGGCCCGGACCCGGCTGATGATCGATAGTTATCTGGCGGCCCGACACCGGGACAACCGCGGCGCGGGCTGTTTTGTCGTCGCGGTTGGGGCGGACATGGCCCGGCTCAAGGGCGAGTTGCGCACGGAGTATGCCCGGGAGTTTTCCGCGCACTTGGATCGGCTGGCGGCGGCGCTGCGGTTGAGTCCGGACCCCGGCGAGAGTCGCGAGAAATCCACGCAGTTGCTCAGTGCGCTGGTCGGCGGATTGCTGCTGGCCCGGGCAATCGAGGATCCGGTTCGGAGCGACGCGCTCCTGCAGGCGATGCGACGCCGGCTGCGCCGGGAGTTTGCCGGCGAAAACGAGCGTGCGCCGCAGCCGTCTGCGACCCACGATTTCATGCGCGCGTTTTAACCGCGCGCCTCTTTCGCTCAACCTTTCGACTTTTTCTGTTCCATGGCCCATCCCTCCGCTCCCTCCCGTCGCGTCGTCATCACCGGTATCGGTGCCGTCACGCCCTGCGGCAACTCCGCTCCCGCCACCTGGGCCGCGCTCATCGCCGGTCGCAGTGGCATTGGCCGCATCACCCGTTTCGATGCGACCGGCTGCACCGCCCAGATTGCGGGCGAGGTGAGAGACTTCGATCCGGCCCGGCTGCTGCCGACGCCGCTGCATCCGCGTGGTCCGCAAGGCGAGGCTCTGACTCAGGCGATGACTTTGAAGGACGTGAAGAAGTTCGGTCGCTTCACGCACCTCGGCGCCGCCGCGGCGGTCGAGGCCTATGCGGACTCGGGACTTGATGCGCATCGCGCCACCCTGCCGGCGGAGCGGATGGGCGTGAACCTCGGGGTCGGCCTCGGCGGCCTGCCGGAGATGGAAGCGATGCACACGACCTGGCAGACGGGCGGGTTTCGCAAAATCTCGCCCTTCTTCATCATCCAGATCGCGCCCAATCTCCTCGCCGGCCAGGTCAGCCTGCTGCTCGACTTTCGCGGTTCCAACATGAGCGTGGCCTCGGCCTGTGCCACCAGCGGCCATGCCTTGGGCGAGGCGGCGGCGGCCATCATGCGCGACGATGCCGATGTCATGATCTCCGGCGGCGCCGAGTCGACGATCACCCCGCTCGCGGTCGGCGCCTTTGCCCAGATGCGCGCTCTGTCGACGCGCAACGATGCCCCGGAAAAGGCCTCGCGTCCGTACGACAAAGATCGCGACGGCTTTGTCCTCTCGGAGGGCTCAGTTGTCTTCGTGCTGGAGGAACTCGAGCACGCCCGTCGGCGCGGCGCGCGAATTTACGCCGAGTTGAAGGGCTACGGCGCCTCGGCCGATGCGTTTCATTTGTCGTCCCTCGCGCCCGGGGCCGAGGGCTCGGCGCGTTCGATGAAGCAGGCCCTCGCCCGCGCCGGGCTGACGCCGGGTGACATCGACTATGTTTCCGCGCACGCCACGTCCACCCCCGGGGGCGACGGCGAGGAGGCGACGGCGATCGCGACCGTCTTCGCGGAAAACAAGGCGCGACTCCACGTCAGTGGCGTGAAGTCGATGACCGGTCATCTGCTCGGTGGCGCGGGCGCGATGGGGGCGTTTACCGCGGTGCTCGCGATCCGCGACGGCGTGATTCCGCCGACGATCAACTTGGAGAACATCGATCCGGTGTGCGCCAGTCTCGGACTGAATTTCACACCCAATGAAGCCGTGCGAAAACCGGTCCGGGCCGCATTGGCGAACAGCTTCGGCTTCGGCGGCACGAACGCGTCGCTGGTCGTCGCGCAGATCTGAGGGTCGAGAGTTCTGAGTTCAGTGTTCTGGGTTCCGAGTTTTGGGTCGTTGCCCTACGGTCCAAGGTCCGCACTGCCTTCGATCCGGCGAATTCCGGTGCGTGGAAATCCGCGGTTTGGCAGGTGTGGCCGACTTTGACTTTGCTCCCGGTCTTGCGAGGCTGGCCAATGTTGCAGGAGATCAAAAACTTGAAGCAGGAACGCGGGCCGGGTAGCCGGCGCTGGTTTGAGTCCGAAGGGTTCGAGCTTGTCGTGTGGTTCGACGCGTCCGACCGGATCTCGGGTTTTCAGCTGTGTTACGATCTCGGTCACGGCGAGCAGGCCCTGACCTGGCGGCACGACACCGGCTTCGTCCACACCGGCATCGATCAGGGCGACGAGTCGCCGCGCAAGAACCGCACCCCGATTCTGGGCGCTCCGCAGGTCGAACCGCCGTCGGCGCTCCTCGTGACGATGTTCGATGAGCGCAGCGTCGGGCTCGATTCGACGATTCGGCAGTTGGTGCACGATCGGCTGAGCGAGTACGCCGTGCCTTCGATCCGTCCTTAGCCTGCCGCCGGTATCGGCGGAGAGGGGGCGCTCGCGATCCGATTCCCAATCTGGCTCGCGTTCCCAGCGGAGTCGCGCATTCGCTCTCCGCCATGCTGGCAGGTTGGAAGAATCTTCGCGCGGCCGTTCCGGCGCCGTTCCTGGCGACGCTCGGTCTGGGGGCTGGCTTTCTCGCCTTCGTGGCGTGGGACCAGTCCCACTGGTGGCGCATCAAGGAGGATTACAGCTTCGGCTGGCTCGTGCCGTTTTTCGTCCTCTTCGTGGTGCATGATCGCTGGGCGCGGATCGCCGCCTCACTTGGGGCGTGCGCGGCACCCGGCAGTCCGCGGGCGGGCGGCTGGGAGAAGTGGCTGCTCCGCTTCGCCGTCTTCGGCACGCTCGCGGGCGGGGTCCTGATGTTTCTTCTCGGGGCGTTTTATCGCGCCGGCGCGGGTACCTCCCAGCCCGGGACGCTCGCGCTCACGCTGGGTATGGTGGGAATTCTCCTGCCGTTGCTGTTTCTAAACGCGCCGGAGCCGGAGCCTGGCACACCCGGGACTCTGCCCGCGGCCAGCGCGCGCCAGGGGATCTTCTCCGATGCCCGCGTCCAGCTCACGGCCTGGTTCCTTTTCCCCGTGCTCATCTGGCTCGTCTCCGCCCCGATGGTCTCGGCGGTGGAAACGCAGCTCAACCTTGCGCTGCTCCGGCGCGTGGTGGTCGTGGTGGCCTTCGTGTTCGATCTGCTCGGCGTCGCGATCGAGCAGCAGGGCAACATCCTTGCGCTGCCGAACGGGAATGTGGGCGTGGAAGATGCCTGTTCCGGGATCCGGTCGCTGACGGGTTGCCTGTTCGCCGGCTCGTTCCTCGCGGCGGTCTTCCTCGACTCCTTCCCGCGCAAGGTCGCGCTGGTCGCGGCGGCCCTGTTCCTCGCCTTTCTAACCAACCTCGGCCGGAGCCTCTTCCTCACCGCCTGGGCCTACCAATATGGCCCGAATGCCATCGAGGGCACGGTCCACGATGTGGCCGGTTACGCGGTGCTCGGGCTCACGGTCGTGGGCCTTCTCTGCCTGCTGCCGATCTTCAATCTGAAGTTCGATCTGCGGTCCGCCGACGCCGAGGCCGCTTCCTGATCAGCTGGTTTCGGGCTGGTCAGGTTGCGCCCGCAAGAGAACATAGCACGGCGGAGCCGGAACCAAAGTGGAGGGCCGAGCTCCGCTGAGGAC
>CAINHV010000154.1 GCA_903848965.1 uncultured Opitutia bacterium
TCGGGAGACCCGTGCCACTCTCGCCCATGAGCTCCCTTTCCGGCTACGCCATCGATGTCGCGGGGGTGACGAAGACGTTCGGCCCCAAGACGGTCGTCAACGCGATCGACCTTCAGGTGCGCCGCGGCGAGATCTTCGGCTTCCTCGGGCCCAACGGCTCGGGCAAGACCACGTTCATCCGCATGCTCTGCGGCCTGCTCACGCCCGATGCCGGGCGCGGTACGTGCCTCGGCTACGATCTCCTGACGCAACAGGCCGAGATCAAGCGGCACGTCGGCTACATGACGCAGCGTTTCAGCTACTACGAGGATCTCAGCATCCGCGAGAATCTCGATTTCATCGCCCGCGTCTACGACGTGCCTGATCGCCGCGCCGCCGTGCAGCAGAGCCTCGAGCGCCTCGGCCTCGAGAATCGCAGCGCCCAGCTCGCCGGCCAGCTTTCCGGCGGCTGGAAGCAGCGCCTCGCGCTGGCCGCCTGCCTCATCCATTCGCCCCAGCTCCTGCTGCTCGACGAGCCCACCGCCGGCGTCGATCCCAAGGCGCGGCGCGAATTCTGGGACGAGATTCACGGGCTGGCCGCGTCCGGCCTGACCGTGCTGATCACGACGCACTACATGGACGAGGCCGAACGCTGCCACCGGCTTGCCTACCTCGCGTACGGCCACCTGCTCGCGCGCGGCACCGTGGCCGAGGTGATTGCCGCCGGCGGCCTCACCACCTGGACCGTCACCGGTCCGCGCCTCACAGAGATCGCGGCGGCCTTGCGATCGCGCCCGGGCGTCGAGCAGGTGGTGGCATTCGGCAACACCCTGCACATCAGCGGACGCGACGCACCGGAGCTCGACGCGACGATCGCCGCGGCACGCGATCACCAGCACGAGTGGCTCAAGGTCCGCGCCGGACTCGAGGATGTATTCATCAGCCTGATGGAAACGGCGAAGGACAATTTCGCATGAGGACGTTTTTTGCCCGTGGCACGGGTCTCCCGACCCGTGGATTGACCCCCGGCCGTTCGTCCCGGGTCGGGAGCTCCGTGCCACGCCCATGAGCCACTTCACCTTTCATCGTCTCTGGGCGATCGTGCTGAAGGAGTTCATCCAGATGCGGCGCGACCGCGTGACGTTCGGGATGATGATCGGCATCCCGCTGATGCAGCTCATGGTGTTCGGCTTCGCGATCAACTCGGACCCGCGCCACCTCCCGACCGCCTTGCGGATGGCCGATCAGGGCCCTTTCGCCCGCACCCTCGTCGCCGCGCTCCGGCAGAGCGAATATTTCTCGATCGTGCGTGAGGCACACACCGAGGCCGAGGCCGCGGAGCTGCTGCGGGTCGGCACGGTTCAGTTCGTGATCAACATCCCGGAGGACTTTTCCCGGCGCTTGCTGCGCGGCGAACGTCCCACCGTCCTGGTCGAGGCCGATGCGACCGATCCGGCCGCCACCGGCCCCGCGATCGCCGCGGCGCGGGTGCTGGCCGGCAGTGTCTTCGATCGCGATCTCGTCGGACCGCTCGCGCGGCTGCGCGGTCGCGAGGGCCCGGTGAACTTCCAGATCCACGCCCACTACAACCCGGAAAACATCACCCAGTACAACGTCGTCCCCGGCCTGATGGGCGTGGTGCTGACGATGACCATGGTGGTGATCACGGCCCTCGCGATTACGCGGGAACGCGAGCGGGGCACGATGGAGAATCTCCTCGCGACCCCCGTGCGCCCCGTCGAGGTCATGATTGGGAAAATCCTCCCGTACATCGCGGTGGGCTATGCCCAGCTGACGCTGATTCTGGTGGCGGCGCGGTTCCTTTTCCACGTCCCGATGGTCGGGAGCCTCCCGCTGATCTATCTGGTCTCGCTGCTGTTCATCGCGGCCAACCTCGCGGTCGGCATCACTTTCTCGACCCTCGCGAAGAACCAGCTGCAGGCCGTCCAGATGGCGTTCTTCTTCTTCCTGCCCTCCATCCTGCTCTCCGGGTTCATGTTCCCTTTCCGCGGAATGCCCGAATGGGCTCAGTGGATCGGAAGCTGCCTGCCCAACACGCATTTTCTCCGGATCGTCCGCGGCATTCTGCTCAAGGGAAATGGACCCGCCGAGATCGCGTCCGAGATTTGGCCGCTGGTCGCATTTGTCGCCGTCGCCCTGACCATCGGCATCAAGCGCTACCGGCAGACGCTGGATTAACGCGGCCTTTTCGCCGCCAGTCACGCCGCCAACCGCAGTGCGCTGTAGCCACGCCCCTACCCGCATCTCGTCGCGCCCCTCTGTAGGGGCGTGCCTCGTGCACGCCCACGACACTCGTTCGGCGGCCTGATTCACGTGGCGCCGGTCTCTGACCGGCGGGAGCCGTATTCGCCGGTCGGAGACCGGCGCTACGTTCGGAATCCAATCAATTCGGGCCGGCGGCGCGCGGCGGTTCGACGCCGCCGGCGAGCCGCTTGGCGGCGTCACCCTCGAGGTAGATCGATTGCGACGGAAACGCGAAAGACAGCCCGCGCGCCGCGATGGCGTTCATGATCGCCAGGTTGACGCGCTGGCGCAGTTCCATCGAGGCGGTGAAATCCGACGACTTCGTCACATACACGATCCAGAGATCGAGCGACGACGCGCTGAAATCGCGGAAATAAACTAGGATCGACGTGGCATCGATCTCCGCCTCGGCCTCGAGGAGCCGCTTGATGTCCCCCACGATCACCACGATCTCGTCGGGCTTCGCCTCGTAGGTGAGCCCGATCACCTGCTCGATGCGGCGCTGGGTGAACCGCGAGAGATTCGTGATCGTCTCCGCGGCGACCGTCTTGTTCGGGATGACCATCAGCGAATTGTCGACCAGCCTGATTCGCGTGGAGCGCAGCCCGATGTCCTCGACGCCGCCGACGTTCGGTCCGATCCGGACGGTCTCGCCGATCTTGAAAGGCTGATCGATCGCCACGACGATGGCGCCGAAGATGTTCGCCAGCGTGTCCTGCGCCGCGAGGGCAAAGGCCAGGCCACCGATCCCGAGGCCGGCGAGGATGGTCTTCACATCGTAGCCCATGCTCTGGATCGTCAACAGGACGCCGATCACCACGAAGACCGACATCAGCGATTTCCGCAGCCACGGCATAAAGGCCGCGATGCCCAGTTTCTTCTCGGTCGCGATCTCCTGGGAGTGATCGAACACCGAGCCGAGCGCCCGCCAGAGGATCCAAAAGATCGCGAGGGAGAAGGCCACGCGGGATCCGCCCGCGAGATACGTGTCCGCCGCGGCGGACAGTTTCAGCACCTTCAGCGAGGCGAAGATCCCCACCACCATCACGAAGGCGGCCGCCGGCGTCTCGAGCGCGACGAAGAGCTTGTCGTCGAGCGTGCTCTCCGTCTTCGCCGCCACCTTCCGCAACAGGACAAAGACGATCCCGGTCACAATCCGCCGCGCCAGTAACGCCAGGATAAAAAGAAACGCGGCGATCGCGAGGTGCGCGCCCGTATTTCCGCTCGTCCGCAAATCGAACAGCGCCAGCACGGAATCCACGAGGTGCTCGAGCAGGTCCGGGTTCTCCCCCACGGGTGCCCGGGCCGCGGCGGCGGCTTGCGTCGCCCGATCGGCGTCAGCGGCCGGTTCCGGAGCCTGGGCGGGAGCGAGCGACGCCAGCGCGAGGAAGACGGACAGCCAGGGAAGTCGGGGGAAGCGGGACATGACGGGACGGGGTCCACTCAACGGTCCCCGGCCGGCATGTCAAAATCTGGCCGGGCCGGGCCGCCCCCCTCACTGGCCCGCGGCCGCGGCCGCCGCGGCCAGCCGCTTGCGCCGGCGGCGTGAAATCCAGCCAACGGTGACGACCACGCCCGCCGCCAGCGTGCCGACACCATGGACGAACCACGCATCGGGCACCGTGGGAGGTGGGAAGAAGAGCTTGTCCGTCACCACCATCTCGCCGCCGACCTTGCCGAGGATGGCCGCGCCGATCCAGACGATGATCGGATAGCGATCCATCAGCTTCGACAGCAGGTTGCTCGTCAGCACCACCAGCGGGATGCTCAATCCGAGCCCGAACATCAGCAGCGCAAAACTGCCCTTCGAGGCGGCCGCGACCGCGAGCACGTTGTCCACGCTCATGGTGATATCGGCCACGAGGATCAGCCAGACGGCGGACCAGAGCCCGGCGGCCACCTTGCTGTGCGCGTCCGGTCCGCCGGAATTCTCCCGCAACAGCTTCAGCGCGATCCAGAAAACCAGCAGGCCGCCGATGAGCTTAATGTAGTTAATCGCCAGCAATTGCGCGGCAAAAAAGGTCAGCACCACCCGCAGGCCGACGGCCACACCGGCCCCGAGCATGGTGCCGATGAAGCGCTGCCGGGGCGGAAGCTGACGGACCGCCAGCGCAATCACGACGGCGTTGTCGCCGGCGAGCACGATGTCGATCAGGACAATGCTGAAAATAGCCACCGCCCACTCCCAGGGGGTCTGTGGTGCAAGGGCAGTCATGGCGGCGAGTAACATGGCGAAGGGCTCGCACTGGGTCTCCGCCCCGTCGCAGCGTCAACGCGATTCTGGTGGAACGGTCGGCGAGAATTCCACCGGCTCGAGAAACCTTTGGTTCCATTCCGGACGGGCCAGGGGCCGCGGCCGCCACGCGCCAAAGACCCGGTAACGCCAGCGCCCGACCGCCCGATAGCCCGCGTCCCGCCAGGAGGCCGGGACCATCGCCAGCCCGGCCGCCAGAATTCGCCCGCTGCCGCCCGCCGCCTGCAGCGCGCCTATGACTCCCGCGGTCCGCAACAAGTATTCCGGCCGATCCCGGGACTCCCAGTCAGGAACAAAGACCAAAGATTCAAAATCTGCCGTCGGCAGGCCGTGCTGGCGCAAGAAGGCCTGGGCCGCGCCGCCTTGGAGCGGCGCAAAGTGCAACCGTCCCGCTCGATCCATCCGGAGCAGCAACCGTACGACGCGCTGGCAAAGTCCGCACTCCCCATCGAAGAACAGCACGGGCCCCGGGCGGGCGATCGATGGATTCATGGCGTCCGTCCACATTCGCCGCGAATCAGGGGAGCGCAAAAATAAAACGCCGGGGGTCGCAGGTGACACCCCGGCGGTTAACAGCTCCGCGGATTAATCTTCCGCGATCTGAATTACTTCACCGCGATCTTGCGGGGCTTCAGCGCCTCGTGTTTCGGCAGCGACACCCGCAGGACACCGTCGGTCAACTCGGCCGCCACGGCATCGAGATTGATCGCGTTGTCATGCGTGAGCACGAGTTCGTAGGGAGCATCCGCCGTCTCGCGATAGAGCGCGGTCCAGCCTTCCGGCTGCCGCCACGCGCGCCGGCCGACGATGCGCAGATGCCCCTCCTCGGCGGTGAGTTCGAGACCTTCCTTGTTCACGCCGGGAAGCTGGACGGTCACACCCCAGGCTTCGGGCGATTCCTTCACCTCGAAGACGGGCTTCACGCTGGGCGCGACATCCGTCGCGGAGGTGTTGGGTTGGCCGACGGGGCGAGTGCGATTCGGTAGGAGAGTATTGAGAAGCGACATGGTGGGAGAGTTTGGAGTTTGGAGTTTGTAGTTTGGATTTCGGAGTTCTGAGTTCGGCCGGTTATTTCACGGCGACGGTGATCTTCTTCGGCTTGGTTTCCTCGCGCTTCGGCAGGGTCACGGTCAGGACGCCATTCTCGTAGGCGGCACTGACTTTGTCGGTTTGGACGTCGCCGTTGATGCTGACGGAGCGGGTGAGGGAGTAGGATTGGGCTGCGTCGCCCTCGCCGGTCTTGCGGGACGCCGCGATGGTCAGATAGCCGTCGACGAACTCGACGTTGATGTCCGCCCGGTTGACGCCGGGCAGTTCCGCGCGGACATAGGCGTTCTCCTTGTCCTCGTAGAGATCCACGGGAAACCGGTTGGAGGCGCCGCGGTTGACGTCGCCCATGGCCGATTCGAACAGGCGATCGATTTCGGTCTCGAGTCCGGACCAAGGCGAACGACCCAAGCCATTCAGCGTGGGAGCGAGGCTGCGAAACGAAGGATAGGTGTAGCGAACGAGTGTCATGGTGATGTCTCCTGGGAAGGATGGTTGGTGTGTGCCGCTCATCTGCAGGCGGCGGACCAACCTGGCCCGCGTGAGCAAACCTCGAACCGTTCGCCACTTGGCACCGGCGCCCATTGGTGCACTGGGCAATTCCGTCACGCAGTGTGACGCCCCGATTGGGAAATTTCGTCGCGCTCCCGCCGGCGGCGCCGGGAAATTGAGCGTGCGCCGCCGCTCCAAGCCTGATCTCCTCCTCGTTCCCCGCCCTGCATGACCTTCGATTTTGACACGCCCGTGAACCGGGTCGGCACCGACTCCCAGAAGTGGCAGAAGTATGCCGGCCGCGACATCCTGCCGCTGTGGGTCGCCGACATGGATTTCAAGTCGTCGCCCGCCATCATCGCCGCGCTGCACGCGCGCGTGGAACAGGGCGTCTTCGGCTACGCGCGGCCGGTTAAATCCACCGTCGATGCCGTGGTCCAGGCGATGGCCGCCCGCTACCACTGGACGATCGATCCCTCCTGGATCGTGTGGCTGCCGGGTCTGGTCGTCGGTCTCAACGTCACCGCCCAGGCCTTCGCGGAGCCCGGCGACGAGGTGCTGTCCCTCTCCCCGGTGTATCCGCCTTTCATGTCCGCGCCGAAAAACAGCGCGCGCACCCCGGTCTTGGTGCCGTGGGCGCCCACCAACGGGACGTGGACCATCGACTGGGACGCCCTCGAGCAGGCCGTCACCCCGCGGACGAAGCTGTTTTATCTCTGCAACCCGCACAATCCCCTCGCCCGGGTCTGGCGGCGCGACGAGTTGGTGCGGCTCGGGGAGTTCTGCCTTCGCCACAACCTCGTGCTCTGTTCAGACGAGATTCACTGCGACCTCATCCTCGATCCCGCGCTGCCGCACATCCCGACGTCCGTGCTGTCGCCCGAGATCGCGACCCGCACGATCACCCTGATGGCGCCGAGCAAGACGTACAACGTGCCCGGCCTCGGGACCTCGATCGCGATCATTCCCGACAGCGCCCGGCGCGCGCGCTTCATTCGCGCCACCGCCGGCATCGTGGCGGAGGTGACGACCCTGGGCTTTGCCGCCTGCGAAGCGGCCTACCGCGACAGCGAGCCGTGGCGCCAGGACCTGCTCGCCTACCTCCGCGGCAACCGCGACTACCTGCTCGCCGCCGTGAAGAGCGATCTGCCGGGCGTGGTCGTCGAGGCACCGGTCGAGGCCACCTATCTGCTCTGGCTGAATGTGACGGCTCTCGGGCTGTCCGATCCCGTGGCGCACTTTGAGAAATTCGGCGTGGGCCTGAGCGACGGCACTCCGTTCGGTGCCGCCAAGGGATCGCATGTCCGCCTGAACTTCGGCTGCACCCGCGCGACCTTGATCGAGGCGGTGAAGCGGATGAAGGCGGCGATCGCGGCGATATGATTGCGGAGTTAACCACCGACACAGAGCCACCGAGTTCCGGAGTATTCTCCGTGCCTCGGTGTCTTGGTGGTGGATCGGCCGGTTTGGTTTGATCGCAGAGGACGCAGAGGTGAACGGAGGGCGCCGAGAGTTGAGGGAGCATGCGGGCAAAGACCCCCGGGTTCCCCCTGTGACCTCCCTCCACCTCTGCGTACTCTGCGTTTAAAAATCAGCGGCGAAAATCCCGTCTGTGCCACGACCCGGCTTTCACGGGTCGGGAGACCCGTGCCACCCAAACCGGCGAATCCCAACGTCCGCGACGGAGTGCGCCGGGGCGCTTCGTGCCTTTGTGCCTTCGTGGTGAAACGGCTCGAGGTTTGACTCGCGGAATCGGCGCGTAGTTCATCCGCGGCGCCGATCCCCTTCGGCTGTTCGTAGGGTCGCCGCTTCCTGCGACCTGAGTATTTTCCGAGGTGGCATGGGTCTCCCGACCCATGACGGCGGATCGGAATGCCCATCACGGGTCGGGAGACCCGTGCCACTCCGGAGCCCAGAGCCACGCTCCTCCCGTGCTCCCGCTTGACTCCCGCATCCGGCGACGCGTTCATCCGCAGCGCCATTCGGGGCGTCGGTGCCTCGCGCGGCAGCCCCACCCCGACCGAAGACCCCTGCCCATGCTCGAAGCCAAGCCTGCTGCGATCGATCCCTCCTCCCCCGACGCCGCTCCGCGCTCGATCAAGAACCTGCGCTGGTGGATCGCCGGCCTGCTCGCGGTCGCGACGGCGCTGAACTACCTCGATCGGCAGAGTTTCCCCGTCGTCGTGAACGAGGTGCGGCGCGAGATCCCGATCTCGAACGAGCAGTACGGCCAGCTCACGTCGCTCTTCCTTCTCGCCTACGCGATCATGTACGCCGGCGGCGGCCGGATCATGGACTGGCTCGGCGCCCGCACCGGCTACGCGGTGATGATCGTCTGGTGGTCCGCGGCGAATTTCTGCACGGGTTTTGTTTCGTCCGTGCTGGGACTGGGCGTGTTCCGCTTCCTCCTCGGGATGGGCGAGGGCGGCGGCTTTCCGGGCTCGGGCAAAGTCGTGGCCGAGTGGTTTCCGCCCAAGGAACGCGCGATGGCCTTCGGGATCTTCAACACCGGGTCGAGTGTCGGCGCGGTGATCGCCCCGCTGCTCATCGCGCAGATTGCGACCAGCCTCGGCTGGCGCTGGGTGTTTTTCATCACCGGCAGCGTGGGCTTCGTCTGGGCCTGGTTCTGGCTGCGCTACTATCAGCCACCCGCGCGAAATCGCTATCTCTCGCCGGAAGAACGCGCGCTGATCCCGATTCCCTCGCACGAGGCGGACGCCGCGGCGGGCCGGCCGGTGGTGAAGATCTCGTGGTTCAAGCTCTTCACCTATCGCGAGGTCATCGCCCTGATGGCCGCGAAGTTCATGACCGACGCCGCGTGGTATTTTTTCATCTTCTGGCTGCCGAAGTATCTCGGCGACGTCCGCCACCTCGACATCAAGCAGATCGGCTACTTCGCCTGGATCCCCTACGCGGCCGCCGGCGCCGGCAGCCTGATCGGCGGCTGGCTGAGCGGCTTCCTGATGCGCCGCGGGATTTCGCTCAACGTCGCCCGCAAGATCGCCCTCGGGGTCGCGGCGTCGCTGCTGCCCGCCTCGATCTTCATCGTCGCCGCGCCGCTGAGCCTTGCGATCGTGTTCTTCAGCACTGCGATGTTCGCGCACCAGTTCTGGTCCGCCAACGTGCAGACGCTCCCCGCGGATTTGTTTCCATCGCGCGTCGTCGGATCGGTCGAGGGACTGCTCGGCTGCGCCGGCGGATTCGGCGGCATCATCTTCGCGTCCGTCGGCGCCTACGTGGTCGAGAACCACGGCTATGGACCGGTCTTCTTCGTGGCCGGCATCCTGCATCCGCTGGCCTTCCTCCTGATCCTCGCCTTCGTACGCCAGATTCGGCCCGTGGTCACGGAGTAGGCCGGGGGATCGTCAGGCAGGGGCGCCGTGCAGTAGGAAACTGCGAAGAGCGAAGGGACACGAAGCTCGGCGGTTGACCTCGGTCCCTTTTGAGAGCGGTGGCGCCACGGGGATCCGGCTTCCATGGAGGGCCGAGCTCCGTCGAGGCCGGTTCA
>CAINHV010000155.1 GCA_903848965.1 uncultured Opitutia bacterium
GGCTTCGGCAAGACCGAGGTGGCGATTCGCGCGGCGTTCAAGGCCGTCCAGGGTGGCCGGCAGGTGGCGCTCCTCGTGCCGACCACCGTGCTCGCCCAGCAGCACCTCAACACCTTTCGCGAGCGGATGGCCGGGTATCCGGTGGCGATCGAGATGGTCAGCCGGTTTCGCACCCGGGCGGAGCAGAAGAAGATTCTCACCGCGACGCTCGAGGGCCAGGTCGACATCCTGATTGGCACGCACCGGCTGCTGCAGGCCGACGTGCAGTTCAAGAGCCTCGGGCTCGTCGTGATCGACGAGGAGCAGCGCTTCGGCGTGCAGCACAAGGAGGTCTTCAAGCGGATGCGCGCCACCGTCGATGTGCTCTCGATGAGCGCGACGCCGATTCCGCGAACGTTGTACATGGCGCTCACGGGAGCGCGCGACTTGAGCGTGATCGAGACGGCCCCAACGAACCGCCATCCGATCCAGACGATCGTGAAGACCTACGACGAATCGATCGTCGTCGATGCCGTGCGGCACGAGCTGCGCCGTGGCGGCCAGGTTTTCTACCTGCACAATCGGGTGCAGACGATCGAGCTCGTGGCGGCGCGGCTGCGCGAACTGCTCCCCGGCGTGACCATCGGCGTTGGCCACGGCCAGATGGACGCCTTCGATCTCGAGCAGGTGATGACGGACTTCGTGGCCGGGCGGTACCAGTTGATGGTCTGCACCACGATCATCGAGAGCGGCCTCGATATTCCGAACTGCAACACGATCATTATCGAGGGCGCGGATCGCTTCGGGCTCTCGCAGCTCTACCAGCTCCGCGGCCGCGTCGGTCGGTTCAAGCACCAGGCCTACGCCTACCTGCTGCTCCACCGGCACACGCGCCTGCTCGAGGTTGCGCGGCAGCGGCTGACCGCCATGCGCCAGCACAACCAACTCGGGGCCGGATTCCGGATCGCGATGCGCGATCTCGAACTGCGCGGCGCCGGCAACCTGCTGGGTGCGGAGCAGAGCGGTCATATCGTCGGCGTCGGCTTCGAACTCTACTGCCAGTTGCTCCGCCAGTCGGTGGCCCGGCTGAAGGGTGAAAAGACGGCGGCGGCGATCCGGGCCAGCGTGAAGCTGGACTTCGTTTATGTCGGCGAGGCCAATCCGCCAACGCCCGACGCCGGCAAGTCAGCGGGAAACTCTGCCCTCCCGGTCCGCGGCCGCCATGTCGACGGCTACACCGCGCTCAAGGACGCCGAGGACGAACAGGTCGTCGAGGTCCGGAAAATCCAGGCCCGGATTCCGCCCGCCTACCTGGCCGAGACGCGCCTCCGGATCGATTTCTACCGCAAGCTGGCGATGGCCGACAGCCTCCCGGCCCTGAAGTTGGTCGAGTCCGAATTGCGGGATCGCTTTGGAAAATTCGGCGACGACGTCCGTGCGCTCCTGCTCATCACCGAAGTCCGGATCCGCGCGGAACAAAAGGGCATTGTCTCCGTCGAAACTGAAGCCAACCGCTTGAAGTGCCTCAGGAATACCGGTCGAAGGGATGACTGGGTGCAGCTCGGCACCCGGTTTCCAAGATTGACCAGCCCGAAGCCCCTCCTACGTTTGCGAGAAATCAGTACCTTTTTGGACAATTTGCCGCCGACATGATGCTCCGCCCCCGCCACCTCGTTTCCCTGCTGCTTGCCGCCGCCTCCAGCACCGTGGCCTTCGGGCAAGCCGGTAGGCCCGCGACCTTTGGCCCTGACGCCGCCCAAGCTCCCACCGTTGCCAGCCCGGCCGATTCCCTTAACTTGCGGTTCGCCAACGGGATCGTCGCAATCGCTGAGGACAAGATCATCACCGTCGCCGACGTTACCCGGGAAATCGCACCCCTTTTCCAGCAGTTGCAGGCGGAGGCCAAAAGCCAGAAGGAACTCGATGATCGCCTGACGACCCTGCAGGACAGCGTCATTCAGGACCTGATCGACCGGGTGTTGATCATTAAGGATTTTCGGAAGGACGAGAAAAAGAATATCCCGCGCAGCTACGTCGAAAACGAGATCGCGAACCGCCTCGCCGAGCAATTCGACAACGATCGCTCGAAGTTCCTCGCCTACCTGCGGTCCATGGGCCTCACAACCCGCGAGTTCGAGCGCGAGGTCGAGGAAGACATCATCTACGGCTACATGCGCAGCCAGCAGCGGAAGTCGGAGACCATTGTCAGTCCCGTCCGCATCGAGACCTTCTATAAGGAAAACAAGGATCGGTTCTATCGCGAAGACGAGGTTCACCTCCGGCTGATCCAGCTCACGCGCAGCGAGGGTGAGAAAGACGAGCAACTGCTTGTGACCGCGAACCAGATTCTCGCCCGCTTCAAGGCCAGCGAAAAATTCGAAGAACTGGCGAAAGAGTTCAGTCGCGATGCCAAGCGTTCCAAGGGCGGCGATTGGGGCATGATGCGGCGGTCAGATTTCAAAACGGAATTCAGCGAGGTTGCCTTCAACCTGAAGCCGGGCGAAGCCTCGGAACCGTTGCTGCTGCCCGAGGGTTGCTTTCTACTCTTCGTCGAGGAGCGCAAGTTTGCCGGCATCCAACC
>CAINHV010000156.1 GCA_903848965.1 uncultured Opitutia bacterium
CAATGAATCTCCGAATGGCATAGTGACGCCCAGGAGCACGAGAAGTATCCTAAGGTAACCGGCCTGTTACCAATCACACTCCCGGCCTTTCATCTCAGAACCGAATTGTCACCTGACCTGCGATAGTCCGCGTGTGACGCCGTGGAGCGCTGTCACCGTGCTGCAGGCTGTACTGCAGTTTCAGCTGCGCATGTGGACTGAGTCGCCACGTCGGGGCAAAATCGATCCGCCAAAGGTCATAGCCCCATCGAGTCGGCGCCCCAAGGTGCTGGATCTGACCGAAAAATTGCTCGTTCCAGCGCAGCGCCCCGGAAAATCGGGGACCAAACTTGTACTTGGCTTCAGCGAAGTAGGCCAGTGTGTCGGCCTGGCCGACCCCGGGGATCTCGAACCGGGAAGCAAAAATCTCCGACCAAAGTTGGAGGTGATGCCAGGCAAAGCTCACATCATGGGCCAGCACTGTCTGGCGATAGTCGCCGTAACCACGTCCCGGCGGCAGGGTGACTTTCGCCGCGGAACGCAGATAAGGCCCTGCACTGGCAGAAAATCCAAAGTTCCACATTTCGTTGAGCCGGTATCCGAGTCGTGTGCTTAGCGTGGGATGCGTCCAACGATCAGCCGTGTCGGACCATTCTGAAGGCCGTGACGATACCGCGCTGTTCTTGATTTCCAGGGCATAGCGAAACCGATCGATCTCCCCCCCTAGCGCTATGCCTACCCCATAAGCTGGCCCCCACACGATCGGGAGCCGCAGCGCCTTTTCGATCGCCAGGATCGCCGGCGGCAGACCCGGGCGCACATGCGACCACTTTAACAATGCGCCGCTGCCCCCGATCGCTTCCGAGTCCCACATTCCCGTGAGATTCTCGTACGGTAGCGGAGCCGTGATGAACGGGTTCGGCCAAGACTCGTGTCGCGCGATCCAATTGCCCACGACGGAGGCAAATTTCCCCACCTGCAGGCTAAGCCGCCGCTCCTTCCAAGGCGTGAATCTCAACGCATATTCGTCGAAACGAACCTGAGTGCCGCTGCGTGCAGGATCAAATCCTCGATCCACGCGGGACTGCAGGAAGAAATACCACTGCGTACCCCATTGGGCGTCCAAGTACGCGGTCAGTCGCGGATTCAACAACTGCCCGCCGCCGAGGGGCAGCAGCCCCGGCGCCGGCGATTGAAAGGCGTAGGCCTCGAGATCCAAGATGCCGCTCAACCGGGAGCGAAACTGTCCGTCCGCGGCACTCCACATCAGAGCTTCCTCAATTCGATCGAAGAGTTCCTCCCCGCCCCGACAGCAGGAAGCCAGCGCGAGCGCCACGGCACCGACTCGTAGCCATCGCTTCGCGATCCTAGGCGTTCGAAGCTGTGGGTCTCGCCTCATGTGGGGACCTCTGCCGCGCGGAACCGGACCTCAAATCGAGTCCCGCCCGCATCGGAGAAGAGCAACCTCAAGTCGCCTCCGTGCAGTCGGGCGAGCTCACGGGCAAGATTCAGTCCGAGACCATATCCGGGCACGTTCTCCCCCATCGCACCCCGGTGAAACCGTTCAAATATATGAGCCTGCGCGGCCGGCGCAATCGGCTGACCCGTATTGGTAATCGTCAGCGCCACCTCCCCATCGTCACGTCGTGCTGCGATCTGGATGCTGCCCCCGGCGAGATTGTACTTTCGAGCGTTCTCGAGCAGATTCTGAAGAATGATCGACGTGTAACGTTTCTCGCCGGCGATGTGGAGCCCCCGAGGGAAGTCCGTTTCGATCCTCAGGTTCATCTCGTCTGGCACCGCGCCAAGATCGTCCTGACAGGCCTCGATCAATTCGGTCAAATTCACCGCCACCAACTCGAGTTTCAGCCGACCGGCATCGAGACGGGAGAGGAGCAGGAGATCCTGGATGAGACTCGAGAGACGGTAGGTTTGGTGAATGAGCGCGGCGATTTCGCCGCATTGCTCCGGCGTGAAATTTTCCCGGGCCAGGAGCTCTTCAAGACCGGCCCGAAGCACGGTAACCGGAGTTTTGAGCTGATGCGAAGCGTCCGCGGAAAAACGTGCTGAGCGCTGCAACTCGGCGCTGGTCATTTCCAGGGCCAGCTCAGCGCGACGCCGCAAGGCAAGGTTCTCGGCGGAGTCGACGGCCATGCGCTCCACCGGGGCGGAAAGCCGCACGGAAAGAAAATGACTGCCGAACAATCCGGTGACCAGGAGCAGGGCGCCGGCCCCCAGGACCTGCCATCGCAGCTGCCGCTGGCGGCCGACCAATTCGTCGAGCGGATAGACGCAAATCTCATAGGCTGCGGGATACGCTGAGCCCGGATTCAGTAATTTGGAAAATGCGAGCTGTGGCCTGCCGTTCTGCGCGATGCGCCAGGGGCCATTGTCTTCCAGCGGCGACCGGGAACCCAGTGCCACTTGGGCGGCCGGAAGGATGAGCGGATTATCGGTCGCACCATTCACCGCGATGCCGCTCAGCATCGGCCAGCGAGTCGCGCTCCCAAAGGCGAACGGCTTAAAGCCCAAAGCCAGCGCGGCAATCACCTCACCTGTTTCCGAGGAAACGATCGGCAGCGCGATCACTTCCGCGAGTTCGGCCCCCGGACGAATCAAATAGCCCAGTTGAATATCCGTCGGGGCTCCCCGGAGGGAGAGAAAGGCGTCTTCTTCGGGCCGAAGCTCGCCCACCGTCTTGGAATTCGGCGGGGCAATCACGGCACCGTTCCGATCGAGAAAGCGATAAAACACGGCGTGCAGCCCGCCACGAGCCGGCGCCGCCGGATCATCGGCCGCCATCAAGTCCCGCAACTCATCCTCGGCATTCGGATACAGCAGTTCGAGGGCATCATCCTCGAGCGCAGCATGAATGCGGGGCTTTCGCACGAGCGCGCGGCTGCGTTCCACCAAGGCGGCATAGCGCACCTGCTGGGCGTTGTGGCGGGCGACCAAATCATTCGCAAAGTCTCCCTCCAGCTGCATCTGCACGCCGCTCGCCAGGCGCTGCTGGGTAAAATAGAGCGCCAGCCCGGTGATCACGACGACGACCAGCATGTTGGCCGCAAGCAACCTGAGGCGGAAGCCGGCCAGACGCCCCGGTGACAGCTCCGGTCTCGATCGGGCGGGATTCTCGTCCGCGGACAGCGTGGTGATGTTGACTCCCGGCACGGTGAAAAATCCCCCGGCCTGCGGCGCTACCGCAGTCCTTCCGGAAAGTTGATCTCATGAGTCACGCCGTCACGCAGATCGACCGGGAATTCCTGCGTCGTCTTGCTATTGATCCAGGCGGTCAGCGTAAACCGGCCGGCAGGCAAGCCGGTCAGCCGAAAGCGGCCCTCCGCGTCCGTGACCACAAAGTGAGGCGTGGCGAGGACGAGAATGAGCGCGCGCATATGTTCGTGGATGTCACACCGCAGCGTCACGAGACCCGGCATATCGAACAGGACGGATGGAACGGGCACCTCTTCAGCCCGATACCGCCCGAGATCGAATCGCTTGGGCGGAGAGAACGAAAAAATATTATGGTACGTGTCGTCGAGGTTCGGAAACTCGACCCGGGTTCCGACCTGGATCGGTAACAGCGAAGGAAGAAAGGTCAGATCCTTCTGGATGATCCGCACAGCCGGGGTCGCCGCGCCCGGTTCAAAACGACCGCTCAAATACACGACGGCCACCGGCGGATTGGTAGAGAGCACCCCTCCCCGGGTCACGATCTCGTAGCGCTGGTTGACCACCGGAGCCGATCGTCCTTTCGGCAACGTGACGCGCCCCTCGATCGTCGCCTGACCGAACGAGACCGAGACAAAAGCCCCGACCGCAAGCACGACCATCATGCGAGCCAGCGCCAGCCGACGAACAGCGCAGCCAGATCCGCTCAAGTAAAACTCACGCCGCTCCGGCGTACGGTTGGCCCCCATCGCCGGTTCCTGAAATGAAGCGTTCATCCGGCGACACGAATGGCATATCCGACTCCACGGAGCGTCTGGATCAGCGGCGGCGCGGCCGAGGAGTCCACCTTCTTCCGCAGCCGCGTAATGAAGATCTCAACTGTACGGGTGTCATACTCGTGGTCCCGCTGCCAAACGCGCTCGCAAAGTTCCGTGCGCGAAAATGGCCGGCCGGGCTCCTGCATCAGCACTTGGAGCACATCGAACTCCCGGGGTGAAAGAAGAACTTGCTTGCCGCCCCTCGTGATTCGCCGGTGGCGGACATCCATGTGCAGGTCGCCCACTTTGAGCCAATCGGCCGGCGTGGAGGTGACGCCACGACGTCCGAGCGCTTCGACCCGGGCCACAAGCTCGTCCATCGAGAAAGGCTTCCCGAGATAGTCATCCGCCCCGGCCTGTAATCCCTTGACCCGATGTTCCACCTCTCCCCGGGCAGTGAGAATGAGTACGCGGGCCGCACACTGGGCTTCACGCAATCGTCCCAGCACCGTGAGACCGTCGAGTCCCGGCAAATTGAGATCGAGCAGGATTAAGTCAGGCGGATCTGAGAGCGCCGACTGCAACCCGGCCACGCCATCGTACTGGGTGGCCAAACAGTGGCCGCGACGCGCGAGGGCACGGGTAATATGCCCGGCCAACTGCCGCTCGTCTTCGATGACTAGAATGCGCATGGCCCGCCACGCGAGGGGTGCCGGGTTATCTCCCTACTGGCAAGACCAGCCGTCGGCGGCCCGCCGGTCCGGATCAACGGTCCGGCCTCGCGACCCCAGAGAAGCCCTCAATTACACCCACAGCCACTCCCGCCGACCCCGCGACCGCCGGTCGCCGTCTCACGGGAAAAGTAAGTATGCTCCGAGAATGCAGTGAACAGCGGATCGCGATCCGCGCGCATGGTGTAGTCGATCAGGGTAGCGCGCTCCCAAGGCTTCACTCGCACCAGATTGGTTCCGGCACAGCCACTGCCCAGAAGCATCCCCAGACCCAGCAGGAGAAAAGAAATGAATTTCGTTTTCACGCGAGGATCAGTTCGGCTCCGCCAACAGGGCCTCAATCCGCTTCCGCAACTCCTGGTCGGAAGCAGCGCCGTGATAGCCCGACTGCACAAATCGCACCTTTCCATCCCGGCCCACGAGATAACTGGTGGGCATCGTCGGCACCACCACCTGCTTGACCAGGCTCTGTTGCCGATCGTGCAGCGTGAGAAAGGGCGGAGCCAGTTTCTTTACGAAGAGCATAGCATCGGCGAGCTTCTCGTCGACACTCACGGCCACGACCACGAATCCACGCCGCGAATACTCGGAATGCAGTTTCGCCATCGCCGGAAATGACGCCTTGCAGGGGGCGCACCACGAGGCCCAGAAGTCGACGAGCATGACTTTGCCGGCGGTGGTCGACAGTTCACCTCCGGCCAGGATGGCCACGCCTGCCGCGGTCAGCGGGGGGAACGCATCGCCCTCCTTGATCGCAGCCCGCACCGACGACGCGGCGGCGAGGAGGCCCGTGAGGAGTAGCAGGACCGCGGCCGGCCGGCGAAAGCCGTTCGCAACAGGAGAATCAAGAGGAGGCGACATAGTGATAGAATCCGCGCGTTTGCGCACGGGAGTTGTGATTGATCAACAAACCTTCGGCCCCCGGCACACTCTGGATGAACTCCACCCCTTTGGTCAGGCCGAGGACAAAAGCCGTCGTGGAAAGCACGCCGGCTTGGAGGCAACTCGATGCGATGACGGTGGCTTGAAGGCAGCCGTTCGCGACCGGCCAACCGGTCCGCGGATCGATGATGTGCCCGTAGCGTTTTCCCTCCACGACGAAGGACCGGAGGTAGTCTCCCGAGGACGCGACGCCCTTGCCGGAGACACCCATGCTGCCGTCGGTGCTGCCCGGACGGCGAGGATCCTCGAGTCCGATGTGCCACGCCGGACGTCCAGGAGGGGTTCCCAGCGCCCGTAGATCGTGACCGAAGTCCACCAGCGCGCAGCCGATCCCGCGATCGAGCGCCAGTTGGGCAACAAAATCGACCGCGTACTCCTTGCCGAAGCCGCCAAAATCCAGCGCCATTCCGGCCTGCGGCAGAAAAATCTGCCCGGGCTTTCGCTGTACCTTCTTCCAACCCACGAGTTCCCGCGCTGTCGCGATTTCTCGGTCCGCCGGCAGCGAGGGCGGCTTCGTTCGATAGTCCCACAGCTTCAGCAACGGCAGCGTCGTGGGATCGAGTATCCCCTGCGTCATGAAATGCAGCGTATCGCACAACTTCAACAGCACCTCCATCTCGGCATCGACTGCGATCCATTCGCGACCGGCGGCGGCATTGATCCGGCTGATCAGGCTATCCTCGCGAAAGCGGGAATACTTCGCTTCGAAGCCCTTCACCCAATCGACCGCGGCGCGCTCAAATTCGTGCGCCTGTCGATCGCCGGCCGGCGCGGCAAACTGAACCCCACACTGCGTGCCCAGCGCGGCGAATGAAATTTTCCGCAGCGGCAGCGCCGGGTCACTCGCCGGAGGCAGTGAGGGCGGCGCGCGGTGCGATTGTGAGACGAAGGCCACGAGAAATTTCCCCTATCGCGAATTCATTTGAACGGTGACCGGGTAAATGGCGATTCCTACTACCAGATGAACTTGGCGCCGACGGTGATGATTCGCGCCCGACAGTAGGCCGACTCAGGAGTGACATCGTCCGTCCCTCGCATGTCGTACCATTCCCAGCCGGCATCGAACTGGATCGCGCTCGTGACTTTCCAGATCGCCTTGAGGCCGTAGGTGCGGGACTGGAAGTCCGACATCCGGAAGTCGGAGGAATAGAAAGGACCCCCGGGATTCGGCACTCCCTGACGGGGAATCACGTTCGTCCGTTCGAAGTCGTAGGCATAGAATTGCGCAGCCGATTGATCGTAGAAACGGAAGGAGGGCTTCAGGATCAGGGTCTCGCCCACGCGTTGGAACCACGAAACATCCACCGTGTGCGCATCGGCCCCAAAGGTGTCATGATAATACCGATACGTCCCCTCCACCGCTCCCCGAGCCTCGGGAAAGGCCCGGTTGAGCGCCACTAGGCCGACCCATTTCTCCCGGTAGCCCGGCCGGTTCTCGCCCATCGTCAGGGGCAAAAACAGACCAGGAATAATCTCGATGTTTTTCTGCACCAATTTGTAGGGATCCGAGATCTGGCCCCGCTGCCGTCCCCAGCTGAGGTTGACGGTGAGGGAGGTCCGTGGGTCGAGCAATTGGGTCACCCCGACGATGAGATCGTTCGTCCGCTTCGTCGCCCGTGCCGCCTGATAAAACACCTTGATGGTGTCGTCCGTCCCCGCCACCCCGGTCAGCAGCGTCGTGTTCTTCTGATTGAAGTCGGTCACCGCATTCACCGACCACCCGGTTGAAACATAGTCGCTCTCGCGGCTGTTGGCGATCCCGACGCCGAGGTTTACCCGCGAAAACTGACGGGAGAGATCGGCGTTCCACGCCTTCCGGTACTCATGCAGTCTGGCCAGCGGGACTTGATCACTGCCGGCCGGGGCCGGCTGCCCAGTCGGCGTGGCTCCCGCGATCGCATCAAGAATACCGGTCAGCTTGAGACGCATGCTCGGGCCCAGGTCCTGTTCGATGAAGGCCCCTTGGGTTTGAACTCCCACGCGCCCACCAAGCTCCTGGTAGTCGGCGTATTTGTAGCTGATCGAGTTCTCGCCGCGGGCCTTTGGGCCGAGCCACAGCAGTGGCACCGCCCAGGTAAGCACCCGCTGAAGGTTAGTGGCCATCGACGTCGTCAAGAAGAGGGAATTCGTTTCATCCCAAAGCATTCGCACCCTGCCGCCCCGCAATGGGAGAAGCGTAACAAGTCATACAGAAACGCGCGCGCCTTGTTCCAACTATCGGCTGACTTCGACGGACGAGATTCGCATCCCCAAGGTATGCGTACCGTTGCCGGGATTGTTGAGCGAGAACTGGTCGATGCCGACATAGGGGGCCTTCGCCTGAAGGCCGAGGTAGAATTTTTTCAGCGACTCCCAGTCCACGTTGTTGACGGTAAAATTCAACGTGTGGATCGAAAACTGACCGATGGTCGCCACGGGCTGTGGATTGATGACCGCGTTGCGGAAGCCCGATGCGTTCGCGAGATTGCTGACCTCGGTAAAGAGCCGGGTACTGTTTCGCGTCTGGGCCGGATCGAGGCGGGAGGCCGCCTGTTGAGCGCTGGCCTCAATGCTGCCCCGGTTGTTCAGCCACTGCTGCTGGATGGCCAAGGCCAGCGTCGTGGCCTGCTGATCCCGCGAGGAGCGGGCGGCTCGCGTCGCGAAGGCCGACAGCCACCACAAGGTGCCGATTCCGAGAAAGGCCAGCAGGAGCATCTTCTCGCGCAGCAGCCGGCTCAGGAAAAATGTTCGCAGCGACCGGATCATGATGAGGTCGGCTTGATGACGCCGGGTTTGAAGGTGAAAATGATCCGAAAGGTTGCGAACTGGCCCCGGGATGGCTGCGGGACGAATTCCACCTTCTCCTTGGACGGCAGCTTCTCCAAGGCCGTCTGGTAAACACTCATTTGCGGTGCGTTGGCGGTCTGGGCGTCAATCACGACGGTGTACAGCCCGCGCGACTTGTCGGTCTGGATGCGCGTAAACTGAATGTCCGCCGGCTTCCGCTCGAGGTTCGGCCCCACCAGCTCGGTCAACATCTCGAGCGGCAGAAGCTGTTTCGTGGCCAGGTCCTCGATCCGGTTGGCCAGCTCTTGTGCTGTCATGATCTTGTCGACCACGGGTTTTTGGACATTCACGCGGACGACGCGCATCGTCTGCCATGTTCGCCCGCCCACCAGCGCCAGTTCTCCCAAGGCGAGCAGACCAAGCGCGGCGAGGCATCCCAGCGCCACCCGCCACAAAACCAAGTCGCGCCGGCGAGCACCCCGGAGCGCCGCCAATTCGCTGCGATCGCGGACGTCCATCGTCGCGGCCATCGGTGAGGGCAGCTTGGAAACAAAGGCTCCACTCCGAAAGACGATCTCGCGATCGTTGCCGGAAGCATCCGTCACCGGCCCGCCCGGCAGGTCGATCACCGTCCTGCTGCCGCCCATGGCCGCCAGGAGTTCGGACTTCGTCCGCTCCCAAGTCGCTTCGTCAGCCTCGGGTCCGATCGGGCGCGTCAACACGCGCGACGGCACTCCTGGGCCGTCCCAACCCAGGGCCGTCAGCCCGTCGGGCTCGGCCATCAGCACGGTCGTGGCCGGTTCGAGATTCGCACCGAACGCGGAGGCGAAGGCCGGCATGACAACCTCCGCTCCCTCCCACCCCGCCATCTGATCAGCCGTGAATCGTCGGCGATAGGCGGCAAACACGAACGCCCGATCGGCACCGGGCCGCGCAAACCAGCCGTAGTACAACTGCGCCAGCGGAAACGGGGAGCTGGCCTCCAGCGCCAGTTCGACCTGGGCCGCGATTTCGCTGGGGCCGCCTGCGACCACGGGAATCGAACGCGTGAAGAACAGTCCGCTGGGCAGGAGCACGACCTTGGGCGGCGGCGGCGTGGTGCGGAGGAACTTAAACGGAGAGGCGCACATTCAGTTGGCAGAAAGGGTGGTCGCAGAAGGAGCCTGCTGAGAAGTCTCAGCATTCTCGCGCATTTCCAAGAGTGTAAAAGGATACCGCAGGTTCCGGGAATTCGCGGATTGACCCGCCGCCGCGGCCGCCGGGGCTCGCGCTTGGGACGCGTTCGGGCGGTTTGACTGTTGCTTGGCCGTTTGGCTTCCGGTGGCAGACGCCTGCGTGCGCTGCGAAGTTGCCGTCGTTTGCACCGCCGTGGCCCCATTGGGCGGGGCGATGAGGGTCGCCAGCCGAAATTCCGCTCCGCCTTCGCGCACGGTTACGTTGAGCGACAGCGCGCTAATCATCGTGGAAAAGATCCCCAAGTCACCGGAAGGCCCCGCGATCTGCTGCGCTTGGGCGACGTCCCGAAAAAACCCGGGACCCTGCGCCATGAAATTACCGCTGCCCTTCAGGTAATCGGTGACATTCGCCTGCTGGGTTTCATCCAGCAGACCGAGCGCGGCCAAGGTGTCCGGCCTGGCGCCGTTGATGTTCGGACGCGGGAAATCGTAGAGCGAAACCGCGGCGACGAAGCGGCGCCAATACTCGTTCGGCCGACCCTCGGCATCATAAAATTTCTCCCGCACCTTGTCGATCGCCGCCAACTCATGAAACGAACGCAGTGGACGCCCCGGCGCTTCGAACGGTAGCGCGCCCTGTCCGTAATCGGGCACGATTGCCGACGCATAAACATGGTTTGGTTTCATCCAGCCCATCAGTGAATCCGCCAGATCCTCGGCCTCGGTTTGAACAATGCCCCAATTCAGAAAGAGATTGGTCAAGTTCACCGCGCTCGCCCGCGGCAGGGAGATCTTCCCACTCTCGTCGTCGAAGGTGATTTCGACGGTCCGATCGTCCGCTGGAATGTAAGTCGCGAAACCGAGGGGATCCGACCAACCCTCCGCGGGATTATGCAGGCCGTTGCCCACTGTCCGGAACTCCTCGAGCACGGCCAGCGTGGTCTCGAGCGCCGAATAGGCCTCGATCCGCAGGCGACGGTTTTGAGAGGCTCGTTGCTCCACCAGCAAGTCATTCGACGCCTTCTCCATGAAGGCGATCAAGGCGAAGGCCGTGAACAGCAGAGTCACCATCACGATCACAAGGACCGAACCGCGTGTGCGAAGCAGCGCGCCACCGCCATGAGAGTTCACCTCGACTCGTCGACGATCACTCCCTCCATCCATCTCCATCTGGCTCATGTGGTGCATGATCAAAAAATCGGCAGACCTTCGCGCGGCGTCGGCAGCGTGATCACGCTCTCGCGTGTCATCTTTTCGTAGGCGAATGTCAGCCGCAGTCTTTGCGGGGCCATCGGACTTCCCTGTTGATCCATTTTGAGCCGGCTCTCGGTCGTCCACCGATTGAAGTCCGGTTCGAAATAGTCATACGCTAGGGTCGTGACCATGGGAGAGACGATCGTTTCGCGGGGCGGATCGGTGTCGAAATTATTTTCCAGTCGCGAATGCCAGAGGAGGAGCAATCCCTCGTTCGGACGAACCTGGAGAGAGGTGACGACCTCCGGCAACGGCCGTTCTGGCCAGACGAACAGCCGGCTGCCGGCGGGCAATTCGAACGTCAACAGGTGCTCGGTCATTCCATTTTCGGGTCGAATCTCCTCCAAACCAATCGGAGCTGAATCGGGCCGGGCCGCCGGGGGCAACGCCGCGGCGCGGAGTTCCTCCTCGAGGAACCGGGTCACGGCGCGGACATGTTGATCGAAGAGCCGCCCATCCGTGCCGCGTCCCCACAACTCGCCCATCGAGAAGACAAACGTGTTGAGCGCCACGAGCAGCAATCCGACCAGCGCGAGCGCGAGGAGAATTTCCAGCAGGGTAAAGGCGTCGCGCGCCTTGAATTGACGGGGCTCGCTGCTCATCCGGCGGAACTTGATCGCAGACGGCAACCGGGCGTGCCGGGACCCGGCATCGAAGGTCCAGGATCTCTTTTTCATTTGGCCAGCCTTCCCTGGATCTCGAGAATCCGGGTCCGCGTCTCTTCCTTGAGCTTGCTGCGTTCGGCAGGATCGATCGACCAGGTGGGACGGAGCAGCGTGAACTTCTGGGTGAACTTCTCCGACTCGGGCCGGCCGGGTTCGGTGATCGTGCACGTGAAGGTCACGCCGAAGAGGTCCGCCATCGTCGTGGATTCGATCTCCGCATCCCAGTTGACCTGCCGGCCGCCGGCACCCTCGAAGTCGCCGCCGAGTTCGAGCTTCTCCCGGTCGGGCTCGGTCAGGACCAACTGCCGGGCGAAGGCCGCATCCTCGCTGATTTGCGCCGTTCGCGTCACGACCTCGTAGCTGTTCAGGACATTCAGATACGCCGAACCGAGCACCACGGCCGTCAGCGCGAAAATCGCGAGAGCGACCAGCACTTCCACGAGGGTGAAGCCTCCGCGGTGACCCATGGCGGACATGCCAGCAGTTGGCCGGCGGTCCGTCACGGCGAGCCTTTCATGTTCAGCACCGGCGCGCACGTCCAGGGATCAACTGACAGTACCTGAACTCCTCCGGTCCTAAAAATCTGCAACCGAAAGGCCGTGCAGGTGCCATCGGCATAGAAGGTCACAAAGGGAATCGGTTGCGATTCCAGCAGTACGCCACCGACGAGAATGGCGTTTCCGCCCTTCGCTTGGACGAGAAACTCGACCGTCATTTCCGGCGTGGCGGCGGCCACGGGGAACTCCTTCAGCGGCGTTTCTTCCATCGTCAGCCCGTCGGCGGAAGGGGCCGTGGTGGCATTCCCATCGAACAGGAGGAATCGCTTTTTCTCCCGATCGAACTTCAGGCGCATCTCGCGCTCGGATTTGAGCGCCGCCTTCCGGGCCTCCTGAACCGCCGACCAGAAAACATCCTCCGCGGCAACCGGCCGCTCATTCAATAATTGGGCCGAGCCGCCAATCAGGGCTGCGCCGACCAGTCCGATGATCAGGATTGCGAGAAGGATCTCCAGCAGCGTGAACCCACCCGCCCCGCGGCAGCGTCTGCCCTCGATGACCGGCGCCACGTCCGCCGCGAACCTCCCCGTCCGCACCTTCAGTGCACCATTCGCCTGAAGACGCGTCAGCAACACAGGACGAAGAGGGAAGGTTATGCCATCCGGACCGCGGATGACGGGGAGGCGCGCACGACGCTTACTTGGTCTCGGGCGTCGCAGAATCCCAGTTGCCAATATCGTCCTCGGTGCCGGTCTGCTTGTCGGGTCCCTTCGACCAGAGGTCGTAGCCACCCTTGTTGCGCTGGCCTGGGTAAACGTATTGGTACGGCTCCTTCCACGGATCGAGCGGCAGACTGCCCTCGATGTAGGGTCCGCGCCAGCGCTCGGCCCGGCTGCCCGGGGCGCTCACCAAGGCCTGCAAGCCATCACTCGTGGAGGGAAACTCCCCCATCGACGCCCGATAGGCGTTCAAGGGCAGCTTCATGCTCTGGCTGACGAACAGCCGGGTCGTGTCCACTTGGGCCCCGCCGAAAATCTTGTCGACGTTGGTGATCGCGAGGCCAGCGAGCAGGCCGAGAATGAGGAGCACCACCAAAATTTCCAGGAGTGTGAATCCGCGGGCCGAGGCAGCCCGAACTGTCAAGCCGTGGTCGAGACGTGATTTCAGGACGGAGAATGCGGACGATGATCGCATGGGGCGGATGTTGTTTGGACCGGACAGATTGTCGAGACGTCCAGACATCGGGGCAAGTTGCGCCCGCCTCGGCTTCATCGGAATATTCCCGGCTCCCACGCCGGGAAAATCTCGGGGACCGCGCGACTCAGTGCGGCGCCGCGGCGACCGGGGCCGATTTTGGCTGGGCGATGGCCTGCAAGATTTCGTCGCACCAAGCCGCATTCGTGGCGAACGGTTTGCCACCTTTGATGCGATTGAATTCGATCGCCCGAAGTTCATTCCCGCGACCCTCATCCTCGCCGACCACTCCGCTTTCCCGGCGCAGCGCGCAGCCCACCGAGTGCTCGACGCAACGATCGATCAGGGCGAGATCGGCCGGATTGGCTGAGGCCGACCGCGCAAAATAGTCACTCTTCTGCACGAGCACTTTCTCGGCTCCGAGCATGCGCGCGAATTGCTCGCCGAACCATTTGCCTGGATTGACGGCATCGAGCTTCACGTGCCCAAAGGCATCCCGAGGCACTTCCTGTCCACGAGCCGTCATTTCTGCGACGATACTCTCGACGCCCGCGCCTTCGCTGATGAACACGTTGACGTTGCCGGCCCGACCCATGACCTCGTGAACGATCAGCATCCGCGGATTGGCGCCGCCTGCGTGTACCGCTCGATCAGTCCCGCGATGGCGGCGTTAAGACACGGTGCCAGCCCCTCCGGCGGTGAGAATCGCGACTTTCTTGGGGCGCATGGACCCAAACGACAGCAGGTGGCCGGCCAAACGCGGAAGCCTGGTCTGGATTTGAGCTCGGCATCTCGGCAGCCCGGAACTCACCACGTCTCCGCGGTGCGATCGCAGGGAACGGACCGCTGCCGGCGGCGAAACTGCTTGCCGGATTTTTTCCTGAACACCTAATCGTATCAGCCTCCCGTCGTCTTAAACTGTCCCCGTAGCTCAACTGGATAGAGCAGCGGTTTCCTAAACCGTCGATCCCGGTTCAAGTCCGGGCAGGGGCACCAGCCAGATTTCCCGAACCGGAACCCCAATCATGAAAATCCTCCCACTCCCATTGTTCGCGGCCCTCGCCGCCAGCATCTTCACGGTGCTGACAGGTCGAGCAGCGGAAGACCCGGCCGACGTCGTCGTTCTCAACGGCAAGGTCATTACCATGGATGGCTCTTCTTCGGTCGCCGAAGCGGTGGCCATCCGCGGCGGCCGGTTCGTCTACGTCGGCAACAATGCCGGCGCCAATGCCCACATCGGAATCACCACGCGGGTGCTCAATGCCCGAGGCAAGAGCGTGCTCCCCGGCCTGATTGAATCGCACACCCATGCGATCGGCGTCGCCCGAGGCGAGGCGGACCAGCCGTTCCGACAATTGAGTTCGATGACCGAGATCAGCGAGTGGGTGCGCCAGAAGGCTGCCATCACCAAGCCCGGAACATGGATCCGGATCCCCCGCGTCGATCTCACCCGCTTCAAGGAGGCCCGCTTTCCGACCCGCGAGGAGTTGGACGCGATGGTCAGCGATCGTCCCGTCGTGTTTGACTGGATGTACGCGGGCATCAACCAGGTCCAAATTCTCAACACGGCAGCCCTCAAGGCCGCGGGAATCACGCGCGACAGCCCCAACCCGGAACAAGGCCGGATCGTGCGCGACAACCAGGGCAACCCGACGGGGATGATCCGCAATGCCCGGGCATTGATTGAACCGTACCTGCCGCCCGCTCCCACTTTGACGCCGGAGATGCTGCTCAAGGAGCTGGAGAACGTGCACCGGCACTACAATTCCGTCGGCATTACGAGCATCAACGATCGCCGCACCGATCCGAGTACATTTCAGGTCTACAACGAGTTGAAAAAACAGGGACGGCTGAATGTCCGGTCCACCCTGACGATCGGCATTGGATATCAGGGCATCGGGAATGCGCTCAACCAAATCAAGAGCCTGCCACTGAAGCCGGGTGAAGGCGATGAGTGGGTCAAGGCCGGCGCGCTCAAGCTGCGGATCGATGGGGGCCTCCTCTACGGGACCGCCTACCTGCGGGAACCCTATCTGGCTGCCGGCTCCGCCCGCTATTATGACCTTCCGGACGCCACCAATCGCGGTGAACTGATGACTCCGAAATCGGACATCCTGGCAATTATTAGGGCCGGTCATCTGGCCGGATGGCAGATGTCCTCGCATGTGGCGGGCGATGCCGGTGTCGATGCGGTCCTGGAAGCCCTCGAAACCATTGAGCGCGAAAGCCCGATCAGCGGACGCCGCTACAACCTGATTCATGCCTATCTCCCGAATCCCGAAACCGTGCAACGCGCGAAGAAGCTCGGCGTGGTCGTCGACACCCAGCCCATGTGGTATTACAAAGATGGCGACGCGCTCATCGACACGATCGGCCAGGAGCGAGGCAACCACATGATCGGGCTGAGAGATTGGCTGAAGGGTGGCGTCAAAGTGACAATTAACGCCGATCACATGCAGGGCGTCGACCCCGACCGGGCACTCAATCCCTACAATCCATTTCTGGCGATGTATGTTGCGATCAGCCGAAAGACCGAAAGTGGCCGTATCCACGGCGAGGATCAGAAAGTGTCGCGCGAAGAAGCGCTCCGCATGGTTACCATCGACGCGGCGTACCTGACCTTCGATGAAAAGAACACCGGCTCGATCGAGGTCGGAAAATTAGGCGATCTCGCGATTTTGGCCGAAGACTTCATGACCTGCAGCGAGGAGCAGATTAAAGGCATGAAAGTTGCGGCTACCGTGGTGGGCGGCCGTATCGTTCACCTTCAGGAACAGCCGTAGTAGACGGACACCTGTCCGCCATCCATCGATGCGGACAGGCGCCCAATTGCGGGTTGACAACCCTCGATGCCATCCCACGTTCTCCGTTCCTTTCGAGCATGAGCACAACCGAACAAAAGCAGCAGACTCCCACGCCGGCGGAAATTCCGTTTACGAACCCGCAGGTCATGCGGAGTTACGTCACCGACACCGGCAAGATTCTGCCCCGCAAATACACCGGCTTGTCTGCCAAGCATCAGCGGGCCGTCACCCGGACGCTGAAGCAGTCGCGCAACATGTTGCTGGCCCAGTAAAGCCTGCTCACCTGAATTATCAAAGGCCGGAGTTAATCCTCCGGCCTTTTTTGTGTCCATGCCTCAGCCAACGCGCCCACTTGCCCGCACCTACCGTGGGACGACCCGCAATCTGGCCTTTCTGGCCTCCCGCCTAAAGGAGGGTGAAATGGTGGCCGTGCCGACAGAGACGGTCTATGGGTTAGCAGCCAACGCGTTGAATCCCCTAGCCTGCGCAAAGATATTTCGCGCCAAGGGCCGTCCAAGAATCGATCCGTTGATTGTCCACATTCACTCGCTGAAAGAGCTCCCCCTGCTCTGTAAACCAAGCGATACCGCTCTGCGGCTGGCCAAGCGGTTCTGGCCTGGGCCCCTGACCATCGTTCTGCCGAAAACCGAGATCGTGCCGGATATCGTGACCGCAGGACGAGATAGTGTGGCAGTCCGGATGCCGAGCCATCCGATCTTCCGGCGATTGCTGGCGCAGACGGGGCTGCCCCTGGCCGCGCCGAGTGCGAACCGATTCGGATATGTTAGTCCAACCACAGCCGCGCATGTTCGGGATGGATTGGGTGACAGGATTTCCTACATTCTCGAAGGAGGGCCGTCCTCCATCGGATTGGAGTCGACCATCGTTGACCTGCGAGATCCAAACCGGCCACAGTTATTGCGTCCCGGGGCGATCACCGCGAGTGAGTTGGAGAAGGTGCTCGGCTGCCGGGTGACCCGCGGAGGCAAAACTGCGCACCCAACCCTCGCCCAGTTGGCTCCCGGCATGATGTCACGCCACTATAGCCCACGAACCCCGGTGTTTCTGCATCGCTATCTTGATGGGTGTGCCCCGGTGAAGGAAGCCTATATCCTCATCCGACGGCCGGCGAAGAAAACTGCCGCCAACGTGTTCTGGCTGGATGAGAAGGGATCACTCCAAGGAGCCGCCCAGAGCCTGTTTGCGGTGCTGCGTCGGGTCGACAAACTGGGATTTTCAAAAATCAACGTCGAAATGGCCGGCGGTGGCGGCCTCGCCGAGGCGATTAACGATCGCCTCCGTCGTGCCGCCAATTGGTGATTCAATTCCGCCATCCTAGCGCTCTGCCTCGCCTTCGTCCTTGGTTGCTACGACATAGTAATCTTTATATGATTTGTCGTAATATTGAGCGTAGTAGTAGCCGGAAACAGCGACATTCAAACCATTGAGGATGGCCCCGAAATTCGGGACGTTGGCCTCAAGCAATCGCTTGGCGCCAAATTGCGCCGCCTTACGTCGAACTTTATTGAAGAAGATCGTGTAAATGGAGCCATCAACCAGCGGCAGGACGATCAAGGCATCGCTAACCGCGGCGATTGGGGGCGTATCGAAGAAGATCCGATCGTAGGACTTGCGAAGATCGGAAACCATGAGCTCGAAGGCCTTGCTGTTTAGAACCTGCGTCGGATTTTTGGCCCGTCCGCCAGCGGCAATAACATCGAGGTTCGGATGGATGTGACGCACCGTTACTGATTCCAGGGTCGCCTTTCCAGCGCACACATCGATCACCCCCTTCAGGTTTTCGATTTTAAAGAGCTTGTGGATGTTGGGCTTCCGCAAGTCGCAATCGACCACGACTACCTTCTCTCCATGCGCAGCAAAAGTGAGCGCCAAATTAGTGGTCGAGAAAGACTTACCCTCTCCGGGAATCGTGCTCGTGATTAGAATACATTTAGCATTCTTGCTCTCATCCTTCAATCGCAGGCTGGAGTGCAAAGTCAGGAAGGCTTCGGCCACGTGCCGGTCGGAGTTATTAATCACGATCTGAGCCTTCTCCGATGGCTCCATTCGCTTGATCTGGGGAATGATTCCGATCAACGGAAGGCCCACGACCTGTTCGATATCGAACGAGCTCTTTACCCGGTCATCGATAAAGGCGACAAAGAAGGCGAAGGCCAGCCCGAGTCCCAACCCGCCGACAATTCCGAGTCCAAGGTTCAGCGGCACGTTTGGTGAGATCGGCCGGTTTTCAGGCGGTGGCGAAGCTGGGTCGACAATCCGGGCGTTTTGCGTCGCAATTTCACTCGACATCGAAGTCTCCGTTCGACGGGTCGAAATCGTCGTGAGAATTTGCTCTTGGACCCGAAACCGCCGTTCCATGTCATTGTACTCAAGTGCGTCGCGGTCCAGTTGCAGCGACTCGTCTGTACGCTTCTGTAGTTCCTGGCGCGACTTCTCGAAGGTGCTACGCGTAGCTTGGTAGTCCGACTCGATTTGCGCGCAGACGAGATCGATGAACTTATTGAGTTCGACCTCCGTCTGGCGCAGCGTGTTTTTGGCCTCGATCATCATCGGATGCCGATCTCGATATCGATTGCTGAGCGTCGAAAGGGTCACTTTCTGAGCCGCCAGTTGTTGGGAAAGCTGGGTAATTTGCGCCTGCCCTGCGATAAAAGGAAGTTCGGACAGGTCGCCTCTTCGCTCACGCACCTCCCGCACTTGGTTGCGGCGATTTTCGGCCGCCTGGAGAGAAATACCTGCGCGGGTGACCTCAGAGTTGATCGCCTTGAGTGAATCCGTCACAATGTCGCGGCGCTGGTCGAGTGCCGGCATATTTTTCTTCTCTTTATAGTCCTGTAACTCCCGGGCCATCTGTTCCACCCGCTTTTGCTGCTCTTCGACGGTCCCTTTTAGCCCCTCCACGGCGACGGCCGATTCGACGGTACGAAGGGTGCGATTGTGTTCCAGATAGGCGTCGGCGAAAAGATTGGCGATCTTGGCGACAACAAAGCGGTCCGGGTGCTGATATGAGATCGAAACCATCAAAGTCAGCCGCTGTAAACCGACCTTGCGGTTGGTGGCTAGGATACCTGCGATGCCCGAAAGATCAGCGTTCGCCCCCTGGTACGGTGCAATGAATGCGGCCAAGTCGGGTCCCGTGATACGGGTGGCGACGCGCTGAATGATCGAACCGCTTTCGATAACCTTGATCTGCGTGTTGATATCTTCCGCCGAACGCATTTCCGTATCCATGACCTGCTGGACCTGCATCACCGTTGGGTCGCGGCGAAAAAGCTGCACGGTCGAGGTCGCTTGGTAGATCTTAGGTTCGCTTAGGGTATAGACCAAGGAACTCGAGAAAACGACGAGGAATACTACAACGATATACCAGATCCGCTCCCGGAGAATGAGAAGATAGTCGTGGATCGTGCGGTGGACACCGCCTCCCCCTCCACTCTCCTCCCCATACCCATATCCTCCGGCCGTGTAGCCGCCATATCCGGCGCCCCCATACCCGTAACTCCCGCTGCCATCTTGGGGCTGCTTCGAACCGGATTCAGTAGACATGAATTATATGCTAAAGGATTCTCTCGCCGACATTAATTACATCGTCGGGCAACAGCGGCACGTCTTCGCCCGTTCCCCGTTTGAGTAAATCATCCGCATTGATCGTGCTGGTCTCCGCGCGGCCATCTGGGGTAGTTCGGGTGAGAATTACTCTCTTGTTGTCCGCCAAACGGCTAAATCCTCCAGCCCGCGAAATGGCACCGAGCAGCGTCAGCCCCTCCTCCGGCGGAAAAACTACCACGCCCGGGGCGTTGACGGAGCCGAACACTTTCACGAAGCGTTTCCAGTATTCGATGACGAATACGTTCACCTGCGGATTCACGAGGAAATCCTTGTCATAGGCATTTCGAATATCCTCCTCCGCCTGCCTTACCGTTTTGCCCTTAAGATCCACGATTCCGATGAGCGGCAAAGCAACCGTAAGCTCCTGGGAAACACGCACTTCTCGATTTAATTCCTCCTCCCTCAGAATCTGCACGCGGATGAGATCTTGTGGCTGCAAAATGTAGTCACCCTTGACAGCATCCGCCTTCCCCCCCCCGACGACAGTCCCTGCTGCATCCGTTGGAATACGCTCCTCCGCGGCCCACAAAGGCAAGTTGGCGGCTAAAACAAAAAGGACCGACGATACTAGCGTGACCCGGAAGTTCATTAAAAACAAAAAGGCGGAAGAGAGCTTGACCGTCCTCTTCCGCCAAAGAATGGGCACGCCGACTACCGATTGTTAGTAGCGAAGATTTGCAGCAACGCTAAATACGTTGTTCGAAAATTCGCTGGAACTTAGAACCGACACGTAGTTCCGAAACACGTAGGCTCCTACGACGCGAACGCTCGCATTGACGATGTAAGCGGCGCCTAGGTTTGCTTCCCAGTAGTC
>CAINHV010000157.1 GCA_903848965.1 uncultured Opitutia bacterium
CCGTCGAGGCCGGATCACTGAACGATTCAAGATCGGCCTCGGCGCAGCTCGGCCCTCCACTTTGGTGGCGGGTCCGCCGTGCTATGCGCTTCTCGCCCGCTCAGGCCGGAGCCCAGGCGCCGGCGCCGACCACTTCCTCGGCCTCGACCTTTTCGTCGGGAAGTTCGTTGAGCGGGGCAAAGCGCTCGGAGGAAAATCCCAGTTCCTGCTGGCCCTGGTGAAAGGGATCCGGGGGATTCGTGAGCTCGTGCAGCAAGAGCCCGACGGTCGCGGTCTCGCCGCCGCGCACGATCTTCTCCCGCCCGAGGAACACCTCGCGAATCGTGTAGATGTTGTCCTTCGTCGGGAGCTGCTTGTAGAGCGCCCGGATCGTCGGGGAGAACGTATCGTTGATGCAGACGACTTTCTGGCCTTTGACCATCGCCACACGTTGAAATGTGCTTTCCGAAAAAGCAACGTGATGCCGTGTGGCTTGGGATTTGGCTCCGTCCAATCTTAAGCGCCGGCGGCCGGCGCCTACTTTTTCCCGGCGCCGCGCCGGAAAAAACCAAGCGGCCCTGTGGAAACCGGCAAGGAAGGTCGTTACGGCAAGCGTCGTTCGTCGAAGTCGATCAGGTCGGGCACGCTCTTAATTTCGTCGGCTCGATCGGCGCAACCCATGGCGGTGAGCGCTTCCTTGAGGAACTCGCGTCCGGCCACCGTCATCCCCATCTGCACATAACGCCGGTTCCACTGCGAGGCGCGCACGTCGGCGGGGAGAATCTGGCGGAGACGCTCGTCCACCTCGGCCTCCGTGGCCGAATCGAGCACGATTTGCTCGACCTGCTTCGGATCGAGGCCGAGGTGCTGACAAAGGAAACGATCGCAGCCGCGCCGGAAGTTCTTCGCGTAGCTCGCGGGCAATGCGCCGTGGGTCTTCACGTACCAGCACTTCGCGAGCAAACGGGGCAGGTGCAGCAAACCCGTCGCGGCGTGCGGCAGATACGGCGACGGCAGCGACGCGAGGATCTCGCCCGACGAGCCCGGGATCGGTTGGGAAGGCATGCGGAAGAACTCCTAGTGTGAATCCCCAGCGAATCAAAAGGGATCTCGCGCCGTTAGCGTGCATTAGTGGTTCTATCTCGGACGCGGTATCGCCAACCTCGAACTCACTGCCATGAGCGACCACCCGCCCGACAGCCCGCTCAAGGAAAAAGTCCGGCACCTCCCGGACAAGCCCGGCGTGTACCTGATGAAGGACCGCCTGGGGCGGATCATCTACGTGGGAAAGGCGCGCAGCCTGAAGAAGCGCGTCTCGTCCTACTTCCAGCGCGGCCGCGCCCGCACCATCGATCAGCCCAAGATCCGCGCCCTGATCGAACTCATCACCGACTTCGACACCATCGAGGTGAAGTCCGAGCCCGAGGCGCTGCTGCTCGAAGGGAAGCTGATCAAGCAGTGGCGCCCGCGCTACAACACCGACTTCACGGACGACAAGCGCTTCCTCCTCGTGCGCGTCGATCTCGGCGAGGAGCTGCCGCGTTTCCGACTCACGCGCCTCAAGAAGGAGGATCGCTCCCGCTACTTCGGGCCGTTCGCGCACAGCGGACTGCTCCGCAAAACCCTCGCGCAGATCCGGCGGCAATTCGGGATCCTGCTGGCCGACGGCACCCCGCAGCAGCTGCCCGACGGCAGCTGGCGGCTCTACGACGACGTGCGCGAGGAACTCTACGGCACCGGAAACGTCGTGACCGCCGAGGCCTACCGCCGGCGGGTGGACGACGCCTGCGGATTCCTCGAGGGCAAGTCCCGGGAGTGGCTCGAGACGCTGCGGGCCGAAATGGCGAACGCGGCGATCAAGCGGGAGTTCGAGAAGGCGGCCGAGTTGCGCGACGTCGTCTTCGCGCTGGAGCAAACCCTGCGCAAGACCCGCCGCTTCGAGCGTCACGACCCCACCCGGCCCGAGGGCAACGCGGAGGCGCTGCAATCGCTCCAGCAGGCCCTCGGCCTCGATTTCGTCCCCCACACGATGGAGTGCTTCGACATCTCGC
>CAINHV010000158.1 GCA_903848965.1 uncultured Opitutia bacterium
CGGACTTCCGCTTCCGGAGCTGCGCCAGTGCGGCCTCGATGTCACCCAGAAGGGACGGCTTCACCACGAAGATCCCAGGCCAGCCCAGCCCGAGCCAGCGTTCGAGGTCGCGCGCACCCACGATCGATTCATCCAGGGCAATCGGCGTCGGAAACGACTGCGCCAGCCCCAGCAGGAGATCGTCGGTCCGCGCGCGTTGGGTCGCACTCTCGTGGGCGGACACAAACGCCGGTTGCTCGACGAACTCCACCGGACGCTCCGCGCAGCGTTCGAGCCAGCGCTCCGCCTTCCGGCGATCCCACGCGCCATTCGCGTCGAGCCGGAGTTTCCCATCCGACGGCAAGGCGGCGCAGACGTCGTCAAGCAGGCCGAGTTCCTCCGCCAGGTCACCCACGCCGACCTTCCACTTGAAGACCCGAAACCCGCTCTCGACCTTCTCCTTGAGTTGGGTGACCGCAGGCCGGCCGGCCGGCAGCAGCGCGGCAAGGATGCGAAATTTCCCCTGGGCCAAGGGCGCCGGGTGCAGCGCGGCGCCGAGAGCGTTTCGCAGGCAAGGCAGGCCGGCTGGCACCAGGTCCAGGCGGGCCGGGTCCACCTCGGGACCGAGTTGCCGGCAGGCCGCCTCGATTTCGTCGACGCTCTCCATTTGGAAGGACGGAACCGGCGCGGCTTCGCCAAATGAGACGCTGCCCGCCTCGTCGACCAACCGGACGAGCACCCCCTCACGGTCGGTCCACACCCCGTGTCCCGTCCGTACCGGAATCCGGAACGGCACCCGATAGCGGCGAAACTGAAATCGATATCCCACGGGGAGTCTTTCAACACAGCCCCGCCCCCCGCGCAAAGGGCAAACCACGAAGGCCGCGTGCCTTCCTCGCCGCACTCGTGGAGGGCCGAGCTCCGCCGAGGCCGCATTTGAATCATTCCATGGTCCGGCCTCGCCGGAGCTCGGCCCTTAAAAGATCCTCCGAGGAATGACCGATTCGAGACTACAGCAGCGCCGGGGCTTGCTCCCGCGCGCCAAAGGCTGCTCGGCCAGACGCTCCTCCGTCATCCGACAAATTTCCCATTGCCCTTGCCGCGCCAAGGCTTACTGCGTTCACGGCAACTCATGACCAAGGTTGCCACGACTCACACCAGCGCCGGAGCAAAGTCAGAGGCCGATGTCCTCGCCCGGGCCGACACCGAGTTCTACCTGCCCGCAGACGCTTTTTTCCGCGCCAATCTGCCGACCGCCCTCACGTTCGACGACGTTTCGCTCGCAACGCTCTATTCGGAGATTCTTCCCCGCGACGCCGACACCTCGACCGAGCTGAGCGACCGTCTCCGGCTGCAGATTCCGGTGCTGTCCTCCGACATGGACACCGTGACCGAATCCCGGATGGCGATCGCCATGGCGCTCAATGGCGGGCTCGGGCTGATCCATTACAACATGGCGGCGAAGGATCAGGTGAAGGAGGTCGCCCGCGTGAAGCGCCACATCCACGGGTTGATCCAGAATCCCATCACCATCGGACCCGATCAGTTGATTGGGGATCTCCTCGCGCTGATCGAGGCGCGCCGCTTCGCCTTCTCGACTTTCCCGGTGGTCGATGCCGCCGGAAAGCTAGTGGGCCTACTGTCGGGCAACGTCGTCAAGGATCGGTATAAGACCAAGCGGGTGTCCGAGGTCATGACGGCCCGCGCCCAGCTCATCACCGAGACAAAGCGCGCCACCGCCAAGGATCCCATCAAGGCCGCCGACGCCTTCTTCACCCGCAACGTCGGCATCAACAAGATGCTCGTCGTCGATGACAGCGATCACCTCCACGGCCTCATCACGGCGTCGGACGTCGAGCGGATCACCGCCGAGCGAAAGTCCAGCCGCAAGCCGTCCCGCGACGCCGAGTTCCGCCTCTTAGTCGGCGCCGCGCTTTCGCCGATTCGCAAGCCGGACGGTTCGCTCGATCGCGACAAGGTGATCGAGCAGGTCGCCAACCTCGTCGCCGAGAACGTGGACTGTATCGCGGTCTCCACCGCCCACGGACACACCGCCGGCGTGGGTGACGTCGTCCGGCTGGTGCGCAGCGAATTCAAGGATCTCACGATCATCGCGGGCAATGTGACGAGCGCCTCGGGCGTCAATTTCCTCGCCGACTGCGGCGCCAACGCGATCAAGATTGGCCAGGGTCCGGGTTCGATTTGCACCACCCGGATGGTCGCGGGCGTCGGCATTCCCCAACTCACCGCCCTCCATGTCGCCGGCATGGCCGCGAAGAAAGCCGGCGTCAGGCTAATCGCGGATGGCGGGATCACCAAGAGCGGCGATATCGTGAAGGCCCTGACACTCTCCGACGCGGTGATTCTCGGCGGACTCCTCGCCGGCTGCCGCGAGGCACCGGGTGAAATCATGGAAATCAGCGGCAAGGTCTACAAACAGTACCGCGGCATGGGCTCGCTCTCGGCCATGAAGGCCGGCAGCGCGGCGCGCTACGGCCACGACAAGCAGGATACCACCCGCAAGGTCGCCGCCGAGGGGATCGAGGCCTTGAAGGAAGTCTCCGGCTCCGTCGACGATGTCCTGGGCAACCTGATCGGCGGCGTCCAGAGCGGCATGGGCTATCTCGGGGCGGCGAACCTGACCGAGCTTCGCACCAAGGCACGCTACATTCGCATCAGCCCCGCCGGGCAGAAGGAAGCGGCACCCCACGATGTGATCGAGGTGTCGACCCGTACCACGAGCACCTAAACCGGAACGAGGCATTGGGAAATCGCGAAGCGGCGAACTTTGTGGCTTCGATTCTCCAACTCGATCGAGCCGGGTTTGAGTCGGAATCCAGGAAGCCAGGACTCGACCCAACCTCACTTCCTGACCTTCCCGTTGCTCCTGTTCCTGTGCAACGGCTCCACTCGGTTAACTCGGTGCGCTCAGTGGTTAAGTTCGGGGTTCTGCAAACCACCGAAGGCCCAGAATGCACGGAGTGGCCGGCCGACATTAACTGCATGATCCCGGCTTGAGGCGGCCGGCGCTGGGGGGGGCGGAGTTCCACGGCCGACGCCGGCCATGGAAATATTCTGTTGCCCTCTCTCCGCCGGTCGCGTTTTCCCTTCACGGCAACAGGGGTTTTTCAGTCGATCGACTTCGGTTGCCGCCCGCAATCATGTCACTGCTCCCCTTCTCCAGCCAACTCATCGCCGACGTGGGCATTTCCCTCGGCGACGAAGGCAAAGGCCGGCTCATCCCGGAAGTCGCCGACGAACTTCGCGGCACCGCGGCGCCCGTCTCCGTGGTCCTCAAGGTCAACGGTGGCGCCAACTCGGGTCACACCGCGGGGGGCATTAAACTCAATCTCCTGCCGGCCGGCGTGGTCGTGCGCGACGCAGCCCACCTCTGCATCGGCAGCGGTGTGGTCGCCGATCCGCGCAAGATCTGGTGGGAGACGCGCCCGCTCGAAAAGAAGGGTCACGTCGTGCTCGACCGGCTGCGGATCGATGAGCGCACCCTCGTCTCCGACGTCTCGCACCGGCTCCTCGATCTCGCGTGGGAGGACTACCGCGTCAACGTCCTGGCCGAGGAAGCCCGCGGCTCCACCGGTCGCGGCATCACGCCCGCCTACCTCGACGAAGTCGGTCAGCAGCAGATCACCTATTCCGATTTTCTGGCTGGACCCAACTATTTCGCCCGCAAACTGGCGCAGCGTGCCGATCGCGCCTGCCGCACCATTCAGCACGTCTGCCAGGTCAAACCGGCGGCGTGGAATGAATTCTTCGACAAGCTGACCGCCGCCGAGCAGCGCGCCAACAGCGAGGCGATCGAACTCGGAGTGTTTCCGAAGGAGGAATTCGATTTCACGCGCTTCCGGGGCACCACACCGTTCACGCTCAATCTCGAGGCTCTCACCGCCGCCTACTGGCAAGCCGGCACCGCCCTCGCCCGCCACATCGGCGAAGTCCGCGAACTCATCCTTCGGGAAATCGCCGCCGGCCGCACCATCATCGGCGAGTTCGGCCAGGCCTACTGGCTCGACAAACGCCACGGCTTCTCGCCCAACGTCACCGCGTCACACACCTACACACCCGAGTTCTTCGAGAGCGCCGGGATTCCGGTGCAGCGCATCCACACCTTCGGCGTCGGCAAGGCTTACGACACCAAGGTTGGCACGCACACGTTTCTCACCCAGATGGACGACGCCCATCCGCTCACCGCCATCCTCAAGCAACTCGAGTTCGGCACCAGCACCGGGCGGCAGCGCATGGTGGGCTGGTACGATGCGGTGGAGAAAGGCGACGTGCTGCGCTACGGCGGCTTCCAGGACGTGATGCTGAACAAGCTCGATGCGCTCACCCACGGCGGCGCGTGGCAGGGTGAACTCCAGATCTGCGTCGCCTACGAATCGGCCGACGGCAACCGCTTCCACCATGTCCCGCGCAACGAAGCGGTGCGCAAGATCCTCCGGCCGGTCTACACCCGGCATCCGGGCTGGACGCAGGACATCTCCGGCGTCCGCCGCTTCGCCGATCTGCCGGCCGCCGCGCAGCGTTACGTCGCCGCGATGATGCGAAGCCTGCTCGACGTGGCCTACGAGGGCCGTCCGCGTCCAACCGACGCGGATCTTCCGAACCTGCGTTATCTCGGAGTCGGTCCGCTACCCTCGCAGATCATCAAGGACGTCCCGGCAACGGCGGAGCTCGTCAAACTCGCGCCCTGAGCCGGGCGCCGCAAGACTGCGCCCCTACGAAGCGAGCGCGGTTGGATCGAGTGGCACGGGTCTCCGACCCGTGAAAACCGTGCCGCCGCCGGATCGACGGCCATGGGTCGGATGACCCCTGCTACGCGGCTGGAAAATCTCCGAGCTGTGTCATGACCTCGCCGAGCAGGTAGATCGAACCGGTGACCACGACGACGTCGTCCGGTCCGCCGGCCGCGCACACCCCCGGCGAAGGAAAGAGCGCCTTCACCGTATTCCGGACGATGCGTCCCCGAAAGTCCCCCGGCACGCACGACGCCAGCTCGTCGGCCGAGCACGCGCGGGGTTGTTGCGGGGTCACGAAATGCACCTCCTGCGAGTGCCGGCAGATGGTCTCGATCAAGGGGCGCGCGCGCTCCAACCCGAGGACGCCGGTGATCACAATTGGGGTGCGACGCGTCTCGGACCGGAGTTGCGCCAGGTTAGCCTCGAGCACCGTCGCACCCTCGGGGTTGTGGGAGGCATCAAGGATAATGGTCCGACCGCCCACCGTCACCCGCTGCCAGCGGCCGGGCCAGGCCACTTGGGTCAATCCCCGGGCGATGGTGTCCTCGGTGATTTTCCAGCGGGGCGCCAGAAGGCGGACGGCCGTCGCGGCCGTCGCGGCATTCCAGCGTTGGTAATCACCCTCGAGATTGGTTTCCGGATACCCCGCGGGTCCCTCGCCGTACCGCTCCGCCACCGACACGAGCTGAGACCCGCGTTCGGCGGCGATGGCGCGGAGAGTGGCTTCGGCCGTCGCCGGCATCCGTCCGATGACCACCGGACAGCCTGGCTTGATGATGCCACCCTTCTCCCGCGCGATCGACTCGATTTCGCGGCCGAGAATCTCGCAGTGATCGAGACCGATAGAAGTGATGACACTCACCTCCGGCGTGACGATATTGGTGGCGTCGAGCCGGCCGCCCAGTCCCACCTCGAGGATCGCGATGTCACACTCACGCCGCGTGAACTGCAGCAGCGCCATGCCCAGCAGGTACTCGAAGAAACTCGGGCGCGCGTCGGGATCGGCCGCCTCGATCGCCCCGGCCAAAGGCCGGAGTTCCGCGAGGTAGCAAACGATCTCCGCCTCGCTCAATCGCTGACCGGCAACCTGGACTCGTTCTCCGAGGTGCACCAGATGAGGCGACGTAAACAATCCGGTGCGCCAGTCGGCGGCGCGCAGCAGGGCATCAAGCATGGCCGCGACCGATCCCTTGCCATTCGTGCCCGCGACATGGACGACGGGCAGGCGGCGTTCCGGATGATCCAGCGCCGCGGCGAGGGCGCGCATCCGATCGATGCCAAATTTTTCTCCGCGCGGCTTTTGCGCGTAGAGATACTCCGTCACCGCCGCATATTCGGACGGGGCGCGCATCCGGATTCCGGCAACGGCCAGCTCAGACTCCGGCGGCGACGGCCGGCCCGGTCGCGATCTTCCGCAAGTGCAGCGCCGAAAGGATCTCGTGCAGGCGATTCCGCATCTCCAGCCGGCTCACGATTTGATCGATCAGCCCGTGCTTAAGGAGAAACTCCGCCGTCTGGAAGCCGGGGGGCAATGTCTGCTTGGTCGTGTCCTTGATCACGCGCGCACCGGCGAAACCCACGAGGGCGCCAGGCTCGGCAATAATCACGTCGCCGAGCGTGGCAAAGCTGGCCGTGACTCCGCCCATCGTGGGATGCGTCAAGACCGACACAAACGGCACGCCGGCCTGCGCCAGGCGCCCGAGGGCTGCGCTGGTCTTGGCCATCTGCATGAGGGAATAAATGCCCTCCTGCATGCGTGCGCCGCCGGAAGCACTGAAAATGATGCACGGGATCCGGCGCTTGGTCGCGAGTTCAATGGCGCGAGTGATTTTCTCCCCCGCGGCGGCTCCCATGGCGCCACCGCAAAAGCGAAAGTCCATCACGGCAAGGGACACCTCGAGCCCGTGGATATTGCCGGTGCCGCAAATCACGGCCTCGGGGAGGCCGCTGTCCTTCTCGTAGCGTTTGAGGCGATCGGGGTACGGCTGCGAATCGACGAACTTGAGCGGGTCGCTCGACTTCACCTCGGCGTCGCGCTCCTCGAAGGTGCCCGCATCGAGCAGTTTCGAGATCCGCGCCCGGGCGCCGAGCGGGAAATGGTGCCCGCTCTTCGGCGCGACCATCTGGTTGTCCTCCACCTCCTTGTTGAAGACGATGTCCCCCGAGACCGGATCCTTCGTGTAAAGTCCCTTGGGGATGTCTTTCTTGCGCGTTTTGCGGACCGTGTAGGTCGGTTTGAGGAAATGCATGGCGGAATTTCAGCCGTGGCCGAAGCTGACAACGTCGAGATTCAGAACTCCGGCGCGACGCAGCACCTGAGCACAGCTATTGAGCGTGGAACCCGTCGTGAAGACATCGTCAACGATGATATAATGTTGCCGGAGAGTAAGGGATCCGCCCGCAGCCAGTGCAAAGGCATTTTTGAGGTTCGCCATCCGGGTTCGGCGATCGAATGCCGTCTGGCTTTCGGAATCGACGGTCCGGACAAGCAGTGACTCCACCCGTGTCCCCTCCCCCGCGGCCTGGGTCAGCGCCTGCGCCAGTAACTCCGCCTGATTGTACCCGCGTTCGCGAAGTTTGCGCGGATGAAGCGGCACGGGCACCAGCACCGCGCCGCGCACGTGCGGCAGCAAGGTCGTGGCCCGCTGGAAGATTGCAGCCATGTCGGCCACAACGTGGAGCCCGCCGTGATACTTGAGTTCGATGACCAGCGAGCGCGCCGGGCCCTTGAACAACACCGCCGTCCTTCCGCTGCGAAACGCCGGATCCAATCCCGTGCAGTGCGGGCACATTCTCTCCGCCTCGACCACGCCATAATGCGGATGCCCGCAGGTCGGGCAGTGGGGCGGCCGCACGATCTCCAACTGCGCCACGCACCGGGTGCAGAGGTGGCGGCACGTCGTCAAGGCGCCATCGGCAGCGTCCACCAGATCCCGACAGTGCACGCAGACCCGGGGGAAAATCACATCGCCCACGCGGTCGACTGCCGTGTCCCACGCCGTCCTCATCGATAGTCCACGCGCGTCAGAAACAAGCCCTGGGGTGGCGCCGTCTGGATCGCGGGGGTGCGCTGGCGGGCGTGGAGAATCGACCGGACCTGACCCACGGTCAATTTACCCTCACCGACGCTGACCAAAGCCCCGACGAGGCTACGCACCATTTTATAGAGAAACCCTTCCGCCTCGGCGGTGAGATGAATGCTCCGTCCCCGCCGGCTGACCTCGAGACGGCGGAGATCCCTCACCGTGTCGTTGCGCTCGGCGCCGTTGAGCGCCGAGAAAGCGCGGAAGTCGTGCCGTCCCTGCAGCACCCGGGCGGCTGCCTGCATCGCAGGCACATCGAGGGGCTTGAAGTTAATCCAGCAAAAGGGCCGCGTGAACGGGTCCGCATCGCCGAGATGAACGTGATAGTCGTAGCGCTTCCCGATCGCGGTGAAGCGGGCGTGAAAATTCGCCGGCACCGCGCGCAGCGAGCAGATCTGGATGGCCTCCGGCAGCCCCATGCGAAACGCCGTGATGAGCTTGCCGGGATCATGCGGCCACGCGGCATCGAAGTGAAACACCTGACCGCGCGCATGAACGCCGGCGTCGGTCCGGCCGCTGGCATGAATCCGCGTCGGCGTCTTGAGGATTACCCCCAGCCGGGCCTCGACGATGTCCTGGATGGCTGTTACCCCGGACTGGCTCTGCCAGCCGGAAAATGTCGTGCCGTCGTAGGCGCATACCGCCTTCCAGCGGCGCACGCCTTCTTTGGGTCCGGCCGTCATGCCGCTGCCCTGGGCTCACTCACTGGGATTGCGATCATTGCCCCGCAGCATGGGTCCGTCCCGCCTTGGGCGGCAAGCCGGCGGCTACTCCGCATTTTGGGGAAATCGCAGGTTGAGATAATCCTGCAGGATGATGGTCGCCGCGCGTGAATCGATGATGCCGCTCGCGCGCAGGTCACGGCGCTTCGACTTCGCGATCGTCGATTCCGCCTCGTAACTCGTGAGCCGCTCATCGACGAGGTGAACCGGCAGCTTCAGCTCCGTTTGCAGCCGGGCGGCAAATGCCTCGACCTCCTTCGCCTTGAAGCCCGGCGTCTCGTCCATGTTGATCGGATGGCCGATCACGAGTTCGGTCACGCGGCGCTGGCGGGCGATCCCGAGCAGGGCCGCCCATTGCTTGTCGCGATCCGACTCGGTGATCGCCGCGAGCGGTGTCGCCACGCCGAGGTCGTCGCCGTAGCTCAGGCCGAGGCGGCGGGAGCCATAGTCGATGCCGAGAAAACGCATGCCCGCAGTTCGGACCGCACCGGGAGGAGTCGCAACAGCGATCGCGGGCGGCAATTACAGGGCGAGTTCGGGATGCCGCGCCGCGTAGTCCCGCGCATAGTCGAGGAAGGCCTGCTTGAGGCGCAGCCCCACCGAACCCTCGCCGACCCGGTAGCGCAGGGCATCGATCTCCGCAACCGGCGCGAGGTCACGCGTCGTCGAAAGCAGGAAGCATTCGCTCATCCCGGCCAGATCCGCCTCGGTGAGGACCTCCTCACGGACGCGCAGGCCCGCGGCGGGGCCGATGGTATCAAGCAGCAGCTTGCGCGTGATGCCGCTGAGGATGCCGGCCGCGAGCGGCGGCGTGACAAGGGTGCCATCTCGAATAAAGGCGATGTTCGCCACGGCGGCCTCCGTAATCTCGCCCCGCAGGTTTAACATCACGACCTCGTCCGCGCCGCGCGCCCGGGCCTCGCGCAGCCCGAGGATCGCGTTGAGCGCATTGCCCGTCTTCCACGCCGGACTGAGCGACTCGATGGGATTGCGACGCAGGGCCTTTGCCACCGAAAGTTTCAGCCCGCTACGCAGTTTCTCCGGCGGGATCGTCGGACACGGCTGCACGAGCAGCACAAACTCAGGTTGGTCCGCCAGCGCGGTATCGAGACCGATCGGCCCGGCGCCACGCCAGACCTGCAGCCGGACATAGACCTCGGCGGTCGATCCTGTTTGCTGGCGGAAAGCGGCGACCGTCCGGCGAATTTCCACGAACAGACCCTCCCGCTGGCAGGGTAGATCCATGAACAGCGACCGCGCCGAAGCCTCCAGCCGGACAAAGTGCTCCTCCCAGGCAAAGAGCCGATCGTGATAGGAACGCCAGACTTCATAGATCGCGTCGCCGTAAAGAAACGCGCGATTCAGCGGCGTCAGCGAAGGCTCGGCGGCAGAATGCAGGCGGCCATTGGTGTTAGCCTGGATAAAGGGAAGACTCATGCGGCAAAGCGAGGATCGATGATCCACCGCGCCACGCCAAAACAAAAAACCCCCGCCGCGGCGGGGGTGGGAAAAAACCCGGAGACAAGGGAACCTCAGCGCTTCTTCACGAGGCCAAGGGCCTTCTTGATATTCTGCACGCTCGGGAGCGAGATGCCGAGGGACTTGGCGATTTCGCCGCCCGTCTTGCCGCTCTCAACCAGCTTCTTCACGCTCGCGCGCGTCTCGTCGGTGATGACGGCCCGGCGACGACGCTGGCGACCGCCGGCGGCGGCCTTCCCCGGCTTGCGGCCCCGCCGCGCGCCCGAGGCGGCGGTGACCGCGACCACGAACTCGCGGGCGGAGGCAAAACCGTACTTGGCCGGCAGGCTGGCGAGCTCCGCGCGAAGTTCGCTGGCAATTGCTTGTTCGAGATTCGCGAGCCTGGCCCGCGCGGCCTCGAGTTCCTTGATTTTATTAGTAACCATGGGATAAAATCGTTACCGGGGTCTTCTATCTATAGCAAGCGCTAGATGAACATAGCCTGCGTATTATCCGCGGTGGAATATTTACCCGAGGGTGGCGTATAGCCGCCAAAGGTCTCCCGAGGGTGGCAGCGGCCAGCGGAATTCGTCAGGCCGATTACCCGATCCTCCAGCCGAAACTCGATCCGCCCGGACCGCCCCCTGCCCGATTGTACAGCTGCCAGGTCAGATCGTCATGGCGTGATAACCGCCATCCACGACAATCTCGGAACCCGTGATAAAGCCGCCGGCGCTGTCGCTGGCGAGGAGCAGCGTGGCCCCGACGAGTTCCTTGGACTCGCCAAAGCGCTTCATCGGCGTGTGCGTCATGATGCTGGCGACGCGCTCGGGGGAGAGAATCTTGCGGTTCTGCTCCGCGGGGAAAAAGCCCGGCACAATCGTGTTCACCCGGACGCGCTTCGGGGCCCATTCGCGGGCGAGGTTCTTCGAG
>CAINHV010000159.1 GCA_903848965.1 uncultured Opitutia bacterium
CCGCCGGCCGCCGGCGCGGCGCGCGACGCCTATCAGGCCAACCTCCGCGAACTCGGCCGCCGGCCGCAGGTGTATGTGAAGGTCTCGGCGATCCTGCGGGAGGAGAACGGGCGCACTTCCCAGGATCTGGACTTTTATCGCCCGCGGCTCGACGAAATCTGGGACATCTTTGGCGAGGATCGTCTGCTCTATGGCAGCGACTGGCCGCACAGCGACCAGTGGGGTGATTATGGCCAGGTGCTGGCGATCGCGCGCGCCTACTTCGCCACCAAGAGCCGGGCCGCCGCCGAGAAATATTTTTGGAAGAACTCGGTCGCCGCCTATCGCTGGATCAAGCGCGACGGGAGTCAGCCGTCCTGAATAGATAAAAAAGGCGCACCGAAGTGCGCCTGAAATTTCGTCGACGTGCCGGCGACTCAGATCCGGGGCAGGCCGAAACTGGAGACCTTGCCATCCTTGACCGCCATCGTAACGAGCAGGTCGTCGCCCGTCTTGAAGGCGATCCGCCAGAGCGTCAGCTGCGCGCCGCGAAGCTTGAGTTCGCCGAGGTAGCTGAGCGTATAGCCGGCCTTGAGGCGGGGCGAGAGCATGCCGGACATGCCATCGAACTGGCTCTTCTGGAGCTTCTGCCAGCCGGCGTCGCCATCCGCGATGAAGTTCTCAAAGGTCCCCGTCTCGAGCGCACTCACCATCTTGGTCGACAGGGCTTCATGGGCCTTGTTGTCCGCGGCTGACGCGGTGAGGCCGGCGGCAAAGAGGGCGGTGGCGATCAGCGAGGAACGAATGAATTTGAGGTTCATGAGATGAAAAGGCGTTCCCGTTCAGTCCAAGACAAGCCTGTTTTTCGTGTGATCAAATTCATGGAAAAGATTGCGGCCATTCCATCAGCCCGACCACAAGCACTCCGGACTTACGGTTTCGCGGGTATCGCCGGTGTGGCCGCAACCCCCGCAGTCGCAATATAGGCGATCAGGTCGGCCATTCCCTGCGGCGGAATCGCGCCTTCGAGGCCGTCTGGCATGAGCGAACGTCGCAGCGTGGTGACGGCCTTCACGCCGTTGCGCAGGATGACCTGCTCGGTGCCGTCGACCCCGAGCAGCGTCAGGCTGTTGCCCGCCTCGGCGGCAAGGATCCCGCCGATGGTCCGGCCGTCATTCGTTGTCACCGTATAGAGCATGTATTTGTCCTCCACGGCCCGGTTCGGATCGAGAATGTGCGGAATGAGATAGGGCGCGCTGCGATCGCTCAGCCCGGCGAGATCCGGACCGATGGCCCGTCCGCCGGCGTCGCCCAGTTGGTGACAGGCCGTGCAAACCAGGGAGAAGAGGGCTCGGCCGCGGGCGATGTCGCCCAGGCGGGTCGCCACTTCGCCGAGATATTCGTCGACCACTTTCTGGCGGTCCGGGTTGCTGTCCGAATTGAAGAGCTGGCTTGCGCGACTCGCGATTCGTCCGTCGCCGTGATGCAACAGCGTGGCCCGATGCCCGGCATCGATCTGCGCGAGCATGGATCGATGGGCGGCGAGGCGATCCAGCAGGGCCATGATCCAGGGCGGCCGGCTGGTGAGGGCCTCAAGGAGGCTGTTGCGCACGTCGGGCGACTGCTGGTCCCAGGTCGCCAGCAACTGGGCAGGGACCGTCGGCAGGTTGAGCTGGCCGAGGGATTGGATCGCCGCCCGTTGCAGTTCCGGCGCGTTGGCCGGGTTGATCAAGCTGGCGAGCGTGGCGGCATCTTCTTCCTGGCGATCGGCGCCCTGGCCAAGGATGCCGATGGCGGCGAGGCGTTGCGCCAGCGCGGCGGCGGGATCGCGCGCCACCCGGCGGGCGGTGTCGAAGCTACCCGCGGTTTCGTCGAGGGCCTGGCGCAGCGGTGCGTCCGCCGTGGTGCGGAGCCGGTTCAACGAACTTCCGGCGCGACGCAAACTGCCGAGCAATTCGCCGAGGCTGGAAAACTCCGGGATCGCGTTCGAGGGATCGCGGCGCCGATTCAGCCCGCGGAGAAAATCGGCCAGGGCGGACGTGTTCTGCGTCGCGAGCACGAGATCGAGCAGCGTGCGATCGGCGCCGCCCGCGGCGTTCATCCGGGCGATCATCGTGCCGGCATGGGGCAGGGCGGAACTCATCGCCGCGGCCACAATGAACGGATCGTCATTGTCCCGCACGAGTTGGGCCAGGGCTGCGCCGGCTTCTGGCGCCTGCCATTCGCCGAGACTATAGGCGACTTGCTGGCGGACGGCGGGATCGGGATCGCGAGCAAGCGCGATCAAGCCGGGAAGAACTTCGGGGGCTTGGCCGGCCAGGCGATCCGCCAGACGCACGGCCTGGCGGCGAACGCCCGCGTGGGAATCCTGCAGTGCGGCGGCGATTCTCGTCGGAGTAAGCGCGTTCAAGGTCTCCAAGGTCCAGAGGGCATGGGACCTGATCGTCGGCGTGGGCGAGTCGGCCGCGAGTTTCTCCAGCGCAGAGACAGCGGAAGTCGCCTGCCGCCACACCAGTTGCTGCTGGGCCAGGTCGCGGACCGTGCCATTGGGGCTCTGGAGGGCGGTGACGAGTCCGTCGATGTCCGCTTGATCGAGACGGGGGATCGGACGGAGCGGAACATTGCGCGGCGACACCCGGTAGATGCGGCCCTTGTCATGCCCGGCGCGCAAATCGCCGAGTTCCTTCTGCCAGGCCTCGGGGATCCATTCCGGGTGCTCGATGACGAGCCGATACATGTCCACGATGTAGAGGGCGCCGTCCGGCCCGGTGCGGATGTTGGTGAAACGCGACCAGTTGTCGGCGGAGGCGAAGAACTCCGACGTTTGCTCGGCGGGGGCCCGTTCGCTGGTGAAGGTCACGCCCCGGGGCGAGACGACCTGACGGCTCACCAGATTGTGCACGGGTTCGCAGACAAAGACATTTCCCGTGTAGCCCGGACCGAAGAGATCGTCGCGGTAGATCATCGTGCTGCAGGCGGAGGTGAAGCGATTCTCGCCGAACGGATCGTTGAAGCGGGCAAGCGTCTGGCTGGTGGGATAGACCGGGGCCGCGCCGGGGATCTTGGGCACCGGCACGATGGCATTAGGCGGGGCCAGGAAGGTGTTCCGACGCAGATAGCGATCATCGAGCGCGTAGTGCCAGACCGGGTTCGAGTTGTTGCCCCCGAACCAGTCGCCCCAGTCGTCGCGGTTCCGGCCGTACTGGGATCGGCCATACAGCGGCTCCATCCGTCCCTCCTCGGCCTGAATCCGCAGATCGCGCCGGCCCAGATCGAGAACCTCGCCGGTACGGGCGGACTTGAGCTTTCCGCCACTGTCGCCGTTCGAAAGGTAAAGCCAGCCGTCGAGCCCCCATTGCAGGCCATTGGCCCGGTGCTGCTGGTTGCCCTCGCCGAGTCCGGTGAACCAGTTCGCCCGCTTGTCCGCCTTGCCGTCACCGTCGGTGTCCTCGAGGTAAAAGATATCCGGGGCGGCGGTCACGAGCGCGCCCTTGCGCCAAGGCAGGACGGAACTGGGGAAATTGAGCCCCTCGGCGAAGAGCGTGGACTTGTCGTAGCGTCCGTCGCCCTTTGTGGATTCGAGGATCCGAATTCGCCCGCCCGGTGCACCGCGGCCATCGAGGCCGAGTGGATAGTCTGCCATTTCCACGACCCACATGCGGCCGTCGGCGCCCCAGGCGACGGTGATGGGATCCATCACCATCGGCTCGGCGGCGACCAGTTCAACCTGGAGGTGCGAGGCGACGGTGATGGCGGCGAGCGATTCCGCGGCGCTGCGCGGGGCGGGCAGGACCACCCTTTTCGGCGGCGGCAATTGGTCGTATGCCGAAAGGGCGGCGGCCCCGGCGAGGAAGAACGCCAGGGTGGAGACTGTGAATCGGGAGGGAGTCATGGAAACGGAGGGAGGGAATTGTGCGAAACGGCCCGGCTGCGAGGGCGGCGAGAAGGCCTTGGCCGGAATCCTCCGCTCGCGGGCGCCCGTGGCTACGAATGGAATGGCCGGGTGGCTTGGTGTTAGTCGCGTGGGAGGCCTGCCATCCGGAACAGAAGGACCACGAGTACAGGGAGGCGCATGGCAGGGCAGGGAAGAGCGGCAGGATCCGAAGTCGACGACCCCGGGAACTCGATCCAATCACGACCATCCTCCCGCTGTCGAGGGGCCGGCGTCGGACCGCGAAGGTTTGTCCGGCTTGCGCCACCGCCGCGGCCATTCCTACGCTCGGATCGTGATGCTCAACCTGCACTCGTGATGAATGCCTTCCAACTACGCGCCATGACCCCCGCGGATCGGCACGAGGTCGCGGATTTGATCTACGCCTCGATCAACACGTGGTACCGGCTGCGCGGCCTGCCGCAGATCTTTCATGGCGGCCCCGCGGTGACGGAGGTGTTCTTCGATGTTTACCACGGCCTGGAGCCGGGCAGCGGTGTCGTGGCGGAAAACTCCCGCACGGGCCGGCTCATGGGCTCGTGTTTTTATCATGTCCGACCGCAGCACGTCGCGCTCGGAATCATGAATGTGCATCCAAACTACTTCGGCCAAGGGGTGGGTCGCGCGCTGCTGAGTTACATCACGGACCTCGCCGATCAACGCGCGCTGCCCGTGCGGCTGACCCAGAGCGCGCTGAACCTCGATTCCTTCTCGCTCTACAACAAGGCGGGCTTCGTGCCGCGCGGTGCGTATCAGGACATGACGCTGGCGGTGCCCGCAGAAGGATTCGCGCCCGCTGATGTCGGGCCGTCGCCGTTCGTCCGGGACGCCACGGTGGCGGATATTCCGGCCATGACGGAGCTCGAGCG
>CAINHV010000160.1 GCA_903848965.1 uncultured Opitutia bacterium
CGGGAGGGAGAGGAACTCATGGGGTGGTAGGATCGATCGGAAGGCGCGGCGCGGCGGAGGTCAATCTTGCTGGGCGGCCGGATGTGGCACGGGTCTCCCGGCTCCTGACGATCATGAGGCCGATGGATCCGATTTCATGGGTCTGGAGACCCATGCCACTCGGGCTGAGGCAATCCGGGCGTGGACAGGATTGACCGGATGGCCAGACCAAGATGCAGAGGATAAACCTGCGAGACCGGGGAGCTGATTGGGTCCACTCGCGGGCGCTCGTGGCTACACGCTGCGGGAGGCCTCAGGCCTTCTTCACGAAGCAGGCTTTGAGCGCCATGGAACTACCGTCGATCTTGCAGTCGATTTCATGGTCACCGTCGACGAGGCGGATGTTCTTGGCCTTCGTGCCCTGTTTCAGGACCTGCGAGGATCCGCGGAGCTTGAGATCCTTGATCAGGGCGACGGTGTCGCCGTCGACCAGGATGTTGCCGTTCGCGTCCTTGACCACCCGGACGACTTCGGCGGCGGCTTCCTTGGGCCACTCGTGGCCGCAGGTGGTGCATTCCCAGTGCTCAGGGTGGCTGAGCACATCTTCGAGCGTACAGGCCGGACAGGCGGGATTGGGCATCGCCCCAAAATTGGCCCGCCCGCGGGGAAGGGGGCAAGCGGCGAGTGGGCCGCCGCCCCGCGACAGCTGGCGTTACTTCTTCGTCTCCCAAACCTGGAGGAGAAGGGGGCGGATGACCGCGGTGAAGCCAAAGTAGGCGACGGGGCGATAGTGCAGCATGTCCTCCCGATACAATTCGGGACGGGGATTGCCGTTCGAGGCCTCTACGACGACGCCGTTGATATCGACATACTGCAGGCGGGGATCCGAGCCGCAGTAGGCGCGAATGAGCTTGTTGGCGTCGTCAACGACGTTCCATTTGTCCTTTTTCTGCGGTGCCTTGAGGATCGAGGCAAAGAGGACCTTGGTCTTGGGCAGCTTGGCGTGCACGCGCTCCGCGAATTTCCGGAAGTTGCTGGCAATGGCCTCGGCCGTCTCGCCCGCGTTGACGTCATTACTGCCGCAATAATACACGACCACCTTCGGGGCATAGGGTATGACGATGGTGTCGGCGTAATGGAGCACCTCGACGGTGCGCGAGCCACCGAAGGCGCGATTGAAAACGGGCAGCGGCGCCATCTGGCGGCTGAGGTCGGTCCATTCGCGGAAGATGCTGCTGCCAATGAAGAGAATTCCTTCCTTGGGCGGCGGAGTGGCCTTGTCGGCCTGGAGGAAGGCATCGATCGCTGACTGATGACGCGTGACGCTGAAGGGCGTCTCGGCCTTGGCGGTCGGCTCCGCCGCGGAAGCGGTCAGAGCCAGACCGAGAGCGGCCAGAATGAGGGCAGGTAGCTGGAGGAGGCGGGTTTTCATGGGGAAAATTTGAGAGAGGTTATTTGTGGCGGAAGAGGTCACTCTGGATGAGGGCGTGGACGAGGCTGCTGACGCCATGGTCTCCGGCTGCCGTGCGGCTGAGGATGGCTTCGATTTCAGCGCGATCGCTGAAACGGACCGGGGTGCCCGTGGCGTAAACAGTGAGTTGACGCGCGAGGTTGCGCGCGAGCTGGATCTGGTCGGCCACGAGCAGCCGTTTGAACTCGCGGATGTCGCGGAAGGCTCGGCCGTCGGGCAGTTCGCCGGCGGGATCGACCGGCAATGCCTGATGGAAACCGAACGGGTGGCCGTTGCGGCCGAAGCCCTGGGCCGCGACCTCGAGGGGCGAGGTGGCCCGGTAGCGATCGCGATAGCCGCCGAACACGTCGAAGCTCTCGAGGGCAAAGCCCGGCGGATCGATCTTCCGGTGACACACGGCGCAGCTTTCGTCCGCGCGGTGTTTGTCCAATTGCTGGCGGATTGTCACGGCGCCGCGGATATCGGGTTCAACGGCGGGGACGGCGGCCGGCGGCGGCGGCAAGTCCTGCCCAAGGATGCGCTCCATCAGCCACTTTCCGCGCAACACCGGCGAGGTGGTGGTGCCGTTGGCGGTGACCTTGAGCACGCTCGCCTGGGTCAGCAGGCCGCCCCGGACGCTCCCCGCCGGCAGCGTGACGCGACGGAGCGCGAAGCCGCTGACACCGGGAATGCCATAGTGGGTGGCGAGTCGTTCGTTGAGGTAGGTGAAGTCTGAGTCCGCGATCAGCCGCGCGGGCAAGTCACGCACGAGCAGTTCGCGGAAATACATCCGCGTCTCATCGAGCGAGGAATCGGCAAGCCAGTCATCGAAGATGTAATCGGGATAGAGCGCGGTCGACGGCGTGGTGTCCTCCATCCGGCGCAGGTCGAGCCAGTAGTCGAGGAAGGCGGCGACGAAGCGGTTTGATTTCTGGTCAGCGATCATCCGGGTCGTCTCGGCGCGGAGCACTTCGGGCTGCTGCAACTCGCCGCGCGCGGCGCGGGCGCGCAGCGCGTCGTCGGGCTGCGAATTCCACAGGAAGAGGGCCAGCCGGTTGGCGAGGGCGAAGTTGTCGAGGCGGCCCGGCGGCTCGTTCAGGAAAACATATTCCGGCGAGGCCAGCACTGCGGCATAACCGGCGAGCATCGCCGAGGCGAAACCCGCGCCGCGGTGGAGCCGTTCGTTGATGAGTCCGAGGAAGCGCTGCACGTTCTTCTCGGACACCGGGCGCTGGTAGGCCCGGGCCAAAAAGCCGCGGAGCAGGCGTTCCGCGTCGCGGACGGGATCCTTCGATTCCACTTCGGCGAGCGTTTCCTGCAGGACAAAATCCGTCAGACCGACTTCCGAACCCGACGCCGTGGCGGGCTCGATCTGGCCTTTCGGCACGGGCGTCACCAGGTCGATCCCGACCCCGGCCGGGCCCGGCACACGCCGGACGGGAAGATCGCCGAACATCAGGCGGTAGCCAGCGGTGCTTTTTTCGTCGTAAAGCGGACCCGTGACTTCAATCCACCGAAAGGCCACCGCGGGCTGGCCGTCGCGCTGGGCGAGGGGATTGGTGTAACTGCGGGTCCCGGGCGGCGTGACCCAATAGAAGAAACGGGCGGCATCGGTGAGAATCCATTCCTTGGCCCCGAGCGTAACTTCGAGTTCATGAACGGCCGGCTCCGGCGTCAGATCGAAGCCGCCCAGCCGGCGATTCGCCGGGGCATGGCGCTCGACCTGGCTGTAGATCGCCACGGGCTCGGTGCGACGTCCGGGCGAGATGGCGTCGAAGTTGGGTTTATACCAGGCGGACTCGCCGTTGATCCGGACGCGGTCCTTGCCGGTCCCCTTCAGGTTGATGTCGTGACCGCCGGGTCCGGCCCAGAGCGTCAGTCCGTTCACCTTGATCTTGTAGCGACCCGCCACCGGGGAAACGAAAGTACCCCAAGGCGTGCCGAAGCCGCGGAGATGATGGCCGGTGACCCAGCCGATGGCTTCCTGCTCCCGGGTGACAGAATCGCTGGCGCCCACGGTGAGCGGCGCACGTTTGGCGCGGACCTCGGGCTGGGCCTGCGTGCCGAGGACGGGGAACTTCATTCGCTCGGGTTTGAAGCCGGTGAAGGGCTCGAGTTTGAAGGAGACGTCGCCGGCGATCAGGCTCGGCGTTTCCCGGGCATAATAGCGGCGCGTGGTCGTCTCGGGATGGACGAGTTGCACGCTCATGGCCTCGCGCAAGGCGACATCGGCGGCTTTGAGGTACTGCCGCATGTGCACGAAGGACACGTCGAGGGCCTCGCTGCTCTTGTTGAAGCGATGGGCTTCGCCGTCTTCCGGCAGCATGGCCTTGATGCGCAGCCAGGGAATCTGGAGCAGGTCGCGCAACGAGTCCTCGTACTCGGCGCGATTGAGTCGCCGGGCGGTGGCGCGATTGCCGTGAGAGGAGGCCTGTTCCGCCGCGACCAGCGAACCGCCCAAGCCCTGCAGAAAGGCCGCCGTCTCGGCGGCCGGAGGGCGCTTCTTTTCCTTCGGCGGCATCTCACCGCTCTGGATGCGATCATGAACTTTCACCCACGTCAGGAAACTGGCGCTGTCGTCGGGAGAGAACTCGCGGCGGGTGAGATCGAGGCCGCCTTCCTGGTCGACGTCGTTGTGGCAGCTTGTGCAATGCCGGTCGGTGAACGCGGCGGCTTCTGCCGCGGGAAACGCCGTGGCGGCGAATGCAGACGGGACCGCAAGGGCCATCAGTGCCCAGGCACTCGCGACCCGGCGGGCGCCGGGACGTCGAATCAGCCGAACGGTGAACTCACCCGAAAGCGGCACGTTAGACGGTTTGGATCCGCCCGCTGGAATCGCCGATGCGTTCCACACCCTGCACGCCCAGTCGGTCGGTCAGGCTGAGGAAGAGATTGCTCATGGGCCGTCCGCCGATCTTGCGATACTGGCCGGTTTGGAGCGAACCGCCGCCCGCGCCGGCGAGGACGATGGGCAGGTTTTCGTGGGTGTGGCGGTTGCCGTCGGAATTGCCGCAGCCGTACACGATCATCGAATTGTGCAGGATCGAATGGCCGTCGACGTCCTTCGTCGCCTCCAGCTTCTGGAGGAAGCGCGTGAAGTACTTCATGTAGTACAGGTCGATCTGCCCGATCTTGTCCACGAGCTCGGGGTCGTTGCGGTGATGCGAGCAGTAGTGGTGCCCCTCGGGGATGCCGATCTGCGGATAAGCACGGTTGTTGCCGTCGCCGGCGAGCAGCAGCGTGGAGATGCGGGTGGAGTCGGTCTGGAAGGCGAGGGCGAGCAGGTCGTACATCACTTCCATGTGGTCCCCGAAATTCGTCGGGATGCCTTCGGGGGGCGTGTCAGCGCGCGGGTCGGGCAGATCGCCCATCCGCTCGGCCCGTTCGAGGCGCTGTTCGAGTTCGCGCACGGAGGTCAGGTACTCGTCGAGCTTCTGCTGATCGTTGCGGCCCAGTTCGCCTTGGAGGGAGCGCGCGTCATCGAGCACGAAGTCGAGCAGGGACCGTTGCGTGGCCTGGCGCATCCGGTGGTTGGCCTGCCGGTCGCGAGCGTTGCCGCTGCCGAAGAGGCGCTCGAACACGAGGCGCGGGTTCGGCTCCGGGGGCATCGGTGTCGTCGCGGACTGCCATGAGAGATTGTATTGGTAGGCGCAGGAGTAACCGGAGTCGCAGCGGCCGGACTTGCGGACGGCGTCGCAGGAGAGCTCGAGCGAGGGGAAGCGCGTCAGGTGACCGAGGCGTTGCGCGGCGACCTGATCGACGGAGATGCCGGCCTGAATGTCCGTGCTGTCGGTTTTGCGCGCGCGGGCGCCGGTGAGAAAGGTGGCGTTGGCCCGCGCGTGGTCGCCCGCGCCGTCGTTACCCGCCTTGGCGTTCTGGTGGTCGAGTCCGCCCAGGACCTGGATCCGGCTCTGGAGTGGCGCCAAAGACTGCATGGTCTTGCCGAGGACGAAATTGGAGCCCTCGCCGGTGGGCCACCAGTTGGGCTGATGCGCGCCGTTGGGAAAGTAGACGAAGGCCATGCGCAGCGGCGCGCCGGTCGCAGTGACGCCCAGCGGATTCGTGGCGGCGGCCGGTGCGGCCTTGGCGACGGGACCGAGAGCCGACTCGAACACTGGCAGCGCGACACACGCGCCGAGCCCGCGGAGAAACTGACGGCGGTTGAGAGCGAAGTGCCGCTGGGCGGCGATCTCAGCCTTGGACGACGAGGGGTGCGATTTGTTCATGGGCGGGTCTCCAGTTTGACCAAGGGGGCGGGGGAAAGGGGCAGGGCCGTGGTGGCGGCCGACGAGGTGCGCTGCTGCTGAAAGGGAGCCGAATCGACGACGCCCATCAAGAGCGCGGAAAACCGGCCGTCGGCCTTCGCGAGGCGATCCACGATCTGATCGACCGTCAGCACGTCGTAGTATTCGAGGCCGCGGCCGAGGGCGTAGGTGAGGAGCTTCTCGGTCAGGCAGCGGTAGAAGTCGGTGCGCCTCTGGTCGGCGAGGATGCGCTTGAGCTCGCGGACGTTGGCGAAGGCCTCGCCGGTGATGAGGTGACCGGAGGCATCGATGGGTTGCTTCGCCTCGGTGTCGCGCCAGCCGCCGAGAGCATTGAAATTCTCGAAGGCGAGCCCGAGCGGGTCCATCCGCGAGTGGCAGGAATTGCAGAGCTTGTCGCTGCGATGCCGGGCGAGCATGTCGCTGAGCTTGGGTTCGGCGTCACCGAATTCCTTCTTCACTTCCTCCAACGCGGGAACGTCGGGCGGTGGCGGGGGCGTGGGGGTGCCGAGGATGTTCTCGAGCACGAACAATCCGCGCTTCACGGGCGAGGTGCGGGTCGGGTTGGACGTCACGGCCAGCACGGTGCCCTGGGTCAGTACGCCGCCCCGGGGACTGCCGGGAGGCAATTGCACCCGGCGCATTTCGTCGCCGGTCAGCTCCGGTTCGCCGTAGAATCGGGCGAGCTGGGCGTTGAGGAAGGTGTAGTCGCTGTCGATCAGTTCGAGGACGCTGCGGTCCTCGCGCAGGATGTAATCGAAATACATTTCCGTCTCGCTGCGCATCAGCCGGCGCATCGGCCCGTCGAATTCGATCCGTCCGTCGCGGTTCTTCGCGGCGTCGGGGCCGAGGACGACTCGGGCGTTGATCGGGACGAACTCCACATCGCGGGCCTGCAGCCATTGGCCCGTGAAATTGCGAACGAGCGCCTGCGCCTTCGGATCGCGCAGCATCCGGTTCACCTGGGGGCCGAGCTGGCTCCGCAATTCGCCGCGGGCAGCGAGGCCGAGAAGTTCCTCATCGGGCATCGTGGACCAGAGGAAGTAGGACAGACGTGAGGCGAGGGCGTAATCGTCGACCGGGGCCGCCGGACCCGCGGGGGCGAGGGCGGCTGGTTCCTCGATCCGGAAGAGGAAACGCGGTGAGGCCAGCACGGCCATCATGGCGCGGCCAATGCCTTCCTCGAAGGTGGCGCCACGCTTCGTGTAGGTGCTCCGCGCAATGCCGACCAGCGACTCGACTCGCGCCTCTGACACTGGCCGGCGGAAAGCGCGGGTGGCGAAACGCCGGAGGACATCCGCGGCATAACGATCGCGGGCGGCGGCGTTGGTCGGCGCCGGGCCGGTGGGGAAGAAGCGCTCGTGATTCTCCGGGGCGATCCATGACTTGGGTTTCACCGGGCCGCGGACCTGGACGGAAACGACCCGGACATCGAGCCGGGTTTTAGACGGCGGCGGCGCGGCGGTCCCGCGGCCGGGAGCGCCCGAGCGACCGGGGGCGGCCTCCGGACGGGCTGATGCGATGGGTGTGGCTGGGGTGCTGGCGAGGTTTGCCGCGAGGATCGCGCCGGCGGCGACGGCAGCCGCAGGGCGCGCGATCAACGGAAGCGGTACGATCTCGAATTCAACCGTGTGCGCGCCGGGCTTCCACGAGACTTTGTAGTCGTGCAGGAGCACCTTGCGGTCCTGCCAGACGACGTCTTCCACGAACCGCTCGCGGCCATCGACACGGCAGATGACTTTGCAATGGCCGGGATCGTAGTCGAACGAGCCCTTGGCCTCCAATTCGATCCGCAGTTGATAACTGGCGGCTTCGTCGATGGTGAAGGTGTGGGCGATCGTGGCGGGTTCCTTCGCGCTGAGTTGCTCGGGATTAGCGGACCCGGTGACAGGCTTGAAGTCGCGGGCGGTGGCGTTCCGCTCGCGCATCACCTTGGCGACCTTCGGGACGGCGCGATCGACAATGCTGCCTGCCGCGGCGAGATATTTTTCGAGCAACAGCGGGGACAAGGTGAGCACGTCGCCGTTGTTGTCGAAGCCGTTGCCGCTGTCGTCGGGCGGAAACTCGATCTCGCTGTTGAAATCGATGCCCATGAGATCGCGGATGGTATTGCGATA
>CAINHV010000161.1 GCA_903848965.1 uncultured Opitutia bacterium
CGGCCCTCCAAGGGACGGCGCCGGGGATTTAGAGGGGCGTGTGGCCGCGCGTTGCGTCGCCGGTTTTCGGGGACAGCTCGTATTTCCTCAGTCCGGTCTGTTGCGCGAGCACGCGGAGCGCGAAGAGCGGATTGGTTTTTAAATACCTCGGTCCCAATCGGCGCGGTTCGGTTCCGAGGCGAAACAGCCATTCGAGGCCGCTGCGTTGCATCCAGCGCGGGGCCTGTCTGACGCGGCCGGAGTGAAAGTCGAAGGCCGCGCCCACACCGATCAACACGCCCGCCTCAAAGTCCCGCCAGTGGCGCGCCATGAAACGTTCCTGCTTCGGCGTGCCGAGCCCGACCCAGATCACATCGGGACGGGTGCGGGTGAGGTCGGCGCGGAGCGCCGCGACTTCCTCCGGATGGAGTTCGCGAAAAGGAGGCGTGGAGCGGCCGACAATTTCGAGGCCGGGCAGTCGCTGGCGGAGTCGTTCTTCGAGTGCGGGGGCGACTCCGGGATGGCCGCCGTAGAGGTAGTGACGCAAGCCGACCGCGCGGCCGGCGTCGCAGACCGCGAGCATGAGATCGGGCCCATAGACGCGTTCGACGCCGGGAGGTCCGAGCCAGACGAGCGGCATGCCGTCGGGCGTCGTGAGCCAGGACTCGTTGAAAGTCCGCCGCAGGTCCGGATCGGCCCGGCACTCGGACAGTCCGTGCGCGGTGCCGAGGCAGATATATCCCCGGTGTAACTGCCCGCGGACCCCGACGACGAGATCCCGCGCCTGCGCGAGGGTCAGGGCGGAGATGCCGACGCCGAGCACGTTGTAACGAGGCGGCGTTGGCATGGGACGGGGAAGGGAACGAACGTTCACCGGAGCCCGCAATTCGATTCCGGAATCGAGCGCATCGCCACTTTACGCGGTCGTGGCGGCGAGCGTGAGCGAGTGGCCGTCTCGACGTGGCACGGGTATCCCGACCCGTGACGTTGGAAATGCAAGGGGGATGGGAATTCGGGAGCCGACAAACCCTTGACGGGATCGACAGGAGACGAGCCCGGCATTGACGGGGCTATTTGTCCGGAGCGTTCCGGTTCATCCTCGATCTGCTTCGGGCTAATCCTGTCCACGGCTGGATGTTTCATCCGCGCCGGTTTCGCCTCTTGCCCCCTGGCATCCCTGTGGTGCAGGTTGATGGGTTTCCATGGCCCTTGTCAGTCTCCTCGATGTCAGCCTGAGCTTCGGCGGTGCGCCGCTCCTTGATCGCGTCAATCTCCAGATCGATCGCGGGGAACGCGTGTGCCTTGTCGGGCGCAATGGCGCCGGCAAATCCACGCTGATGAAAGTCATTGCGGGGGAATTGAATCCCGATGTGGGCCAGGTCTTTCGCCCACCGGGGGCGATCATCTCGACGTTGCGCCAGGAGGTGCCGGTGGGCTTGGCGGGCACCGTACGGACGGTGGTCGAGGGTGCGGGCGGGGCGTATGAGGAGCACAACGACTGGGAGCGTCACGATCGCGTCGAGCGTCTCCTGGAGCAGATGGGGCTGCCGGCGGAGATGGAGTTTGCCTCGTTGTCGGCGGGGCAGAAGCGCCGCGTGCTGCTGGCCCGCGGGCTGGTCGAGGATCCGCAACTGCTGCTGCTCGACGAGCCGACGAACCATCTCGATCTGGAATCGATTCAATGGCTTGAGGAGTTCCTGCTCGAGTGGGGTGGCGCGTTGCTTTTCGTGACGCACGACCGGGCGTTTCTACGGAAGATTGCGACCCGGATTATTGAGATCGATCGCGGCAACCTCGTGGGCTGGGCGTGCGACTACGACACGTTCCTCGTGCGCAAGGAGGCGGTGCTCGAGGCGGAGGAAGTGCAGCGGGCGCTGTTCGACAAGAAGCTGGCGCAGGAGGAAGTGTGGATTCGGCGCGGGGTGAAGGCGCAGCGCTCGCGGGCCCAGAACCGGATTCATGCCTTGGAGAAGATGCGGGCGGAGCGGGCCGCGCGGCGGGACAAGACCGGTACCGCGAAGATCACCGCGCAGGAGGCGGATCGCAGCGGGTTCAAGGTGATCGCGTGTGAGGACGCCGGCTTCCGTTACGACGAACGCTGGATTGTCCGGCACCTGACAATGCGGATCGAGCGCGGGGACAAGATTGGAATCGTCGGCCCGAACGGTGCCGGCAAGACGACGCTGCTGCGATTGATGTTGGGCCAGTTGGCGGCGGTCGAAGGCAAGGTCGAGCAGGGGACGAGGCTCGAGATTGTCTATTTCGATCAGCTCCGGGCTCAGCTCGATGAGACCATGCGGGTGCAGGATGCGGTGGCGGACGGCAACCCGACGGTGACGATCAACGGCCGGAACCGGCATGTGATTTCGTATCTCGAGGACTTCCTCTTCGAACCGGCCCGGGCGCGGACTCCGATCAAGGCGCTCTCCGGTGGGGAACGAAACCGCCTGTTGCTCGCGCGGCTGTTCACGAAGCCCTGCAACGTGCTGGTCCTTGACGAACCGACGAACGATCTCGATGCCGAGACGCTCGAGTTGCTCGAGGATATGCTGATGGAGTTTGGCGGCACGGTGCTGCTGGTGAGCCACGATCGGGCCTTTCTTAACGAAGTGTGCACGAGCCTGCTGGTCTTTGAGGGCGACGGGCAATTTTCCGAGTATATCGGTGGCTATGACGACTGGCAGCGGGAGGTGGCGGCCAAAGCGGCGGCCGCGGCGGCGACGGCCGCGCGCGCGAGCGCCCAGGCGAAGGCCGACGCGCTGGCGGCGGCGGAGCCGAAGAAGACCCGCAAGCTTTCGAACAAGGAGCGCTCCGAACTGGAAGCGTTACCGAAGCGGATCGAGGTGCTCGAAACCGAGCAGACCGCGTTGACCGCGAAACTGGCGGACTCGAACTTCTTCCGGACCGGCGGCGCGGAGGTGCGGCAAGCCACCACGAGGCTCGACGAAATCGAGAAGGAACTGGCCGTGGCGTTCGCCCGCTGGACCGAGTTGGAAGGCTAGGGGCGGCCGGTTGAATCGAGCAGGGCTGCGACGCTGCGAGCCGTGGGTTGCAGGCCGGAGCAGTTGCTCGACCTCGGGATCCAGCGTGACCCTCGGTCTCCTGGAAGCATCACGATGCTTCTTGAACAAAGCGGTCAAGATGCGGCCGAGAAACGCCGGATCAGGTCGGCCAAGGTCAGGGTCGCCAGCGACGCGACCTGCACATCGGCGTGCGCGAAGTCGTGATGCAGAGTCGACGGCCCCGGGACCGCGACCGCCCACAGCTGGGCCCGCTTGGCCGCGAGGGTGCCCGTATGGGAGTCCTCGAAGGCGATCGCCTCGTGGCCGCGGAGTCCGAACCGGTTCAACACCAGACGATACAGGTCGGGCTCCGGCTTGGGTGATGGCGCATCTTCGCGGCAGGCGAGAAATTCAAACCGGTCGAGCAGGCCCCGTTCGGCAAGATGCGGCTCGACCCACGAGTGCTCCGAGTTGGACGCGAGTCCGACCCGCAGGCCGTGCTCGCGGGCGCCGTCGAGCAACGCCACAATCCCGGGGAGCACCGGTTGGCGCGCCATGAGGTCGTCTTTCAAGGTACGCCGCTGCACCTCGAGCGCCGCCCGATCCGTATGCGGGCTGAAGCCGCGCCAGGGATCGAAGGCATATTGGGCATGACCGACGTTGTGGATGAACGCGGTGCGATCAAACGCGACGCCGTGCGCCTCGTGGACGGCGGCGAAGGCATCGATGAGCGGGGTTTCGGTGTCGACGATCAGGCCGTCAAAATCGAAGACGAGCGCGCGAATCATACGGCTGGGAAGGTTGGCGTAAGGGAGTCCACCTGAGGGTTGAAAGCTCCGGAGCAAATCGCCGGCTCCGCGCTGCGCAATCCCCCAGCGTGTCGTTTCGGCACAATTCGCCTGACCCTCCAGGCCGACGTGTAAC
>CAINHV010000162.1 GCA_903848965.1 uncultured Opitutia bacterium
CGTGGCGCCTGGCCTGCCCGCCGACCTTTTGGCCAGCCGTCCTGACGTCATCGCTGCGGAGCAGGCGCTCGTCGCGGCCAACGCGCGCATCGGCTATGTCAAGGCCGCGCGTTTCCCGAGCTTCACCTTGACCGGCGCGATCGGTTCCGAAAGTCGCGAGCTCAACGCACTCTTCGACGGGGCGACCGCGACCTCCACCCTTGGTGTCGATTTGCGTTATCCCTTGTTCGATTTCGGTCGCGGAGCAGCGCGGGTCGAGGGAGCCGTTGCCGAGCAGCATCAGGCTGCCGCCGCCTATGAAAAGGCTTTCCTTAACGCCTGCCGCGAGGTCCGTGATGCGCTGGTCGACGTCCGGGAGACCGCCGCGTCGGTCAGTGCTGCCGCCCGGCGTGCCTTGGCTGCCGAAGACGCCTATCGCATTGCCACCGTCCGTTCCCAGCAGGGGCAGGCCAGCCCGATGGAGCTGCTCGCTGCCCGTCGCCTGCGGGCCGAATCCCAGGTGGCCGTGGCGAAGGTGAGGCAGGATCGCCTGGCGGCGCAGGTCGACCTCGTGCGGGCGCTCGGCGGGGCTCGCCCCGACGTCGCTTCGGCGAAGTAGCCGATCGGCTAGGATTGCCAACCTCGATGCGATGCGGTGAGGTGGGGTATGCCTGCTCAGCCAGACCTCTGGTCCGAAATCTCCTCCGCGATGGCGGCAGACCGTTTTCTGCTCATTGGTACCTTGGTCTTCTTCGCGGCGGTCGCGCATGCTTTCCTTTGTCCGGCCATTGCCCGGGTCGCGCATCGCGCCGAGAAGCAAGGCGGACTGAAGGGTGCGGTTTTGCATCTGCTTGGGGAGGTCGAGGCCGTGTTCGGCCTGTGGGCCTTTGTGCTCTTCATCCTGATGGCGTGCTGGCCCGGCAAGGGCTGGGAGTTTGCGGCGCGTTATGTCGAGACGGGCGAATACATTCCCTCGACGGCGAGCGGCCCGTCTAAGTTCATCGAGCCGCTGTTCGTGTTCATTATCATGGCCATGGCCGCATCCAAGCCGGTCATGGCGTTGGCGGCAGGCCTGCTTGGCCGCGTCGGTCGCCTCTTCGGGGGTTCGCCGGCTGCTCATTGGTTCGTGGTGCTGACTTTGGCGCCGCTGCTTGGCTCCCTGATTACCGAGCCCGCTGCGATGACCATCGGGGCGTTGTTACTTTCGGCGCAGTTCTACAGGCTGAAACCGTCTGAGCCATTACGCTACGCCACGCTGGCGCTGCTGTTCGTCAATGTCTCGGTCGGTGGAGCGCTGACGCATTTCGCCGCGCCGCCCATCGTCATGGTCGCCGCGAAATGGGGCTGGGGTCTGAAGGAAGTCTTTGCGCACTTCGGCATCGCCGCGATGATTTCAATCCTCCTGTCGAACGGACTCTACCTTTTCTGGTTCCGGCGTGAGCTGCTCTCGCTTCGCGCGGAACACGGAGAGACTGCGGACGAAACGCCGATGCCGGTCTGGCTCGTGGTCGTCCATCTCGTCTGCATGGTCTGGACTGTGGTGATGCTGACCGGGCACCGCCCCGTCCTCATGCTTGGGGGATTTCTCTTCTTCCTCGCTTTCACCGCGGCGACCGCCCGTTGGCAGCCGGGGCCGAAGTTGCGCGGCCCTGCGCTCGTGGGTTTCTTTCTGGCCGGGCTCGTGGTTCTGGGCGGCGTCCAAGGGTGGTGGATTTCTCCCATCCTCGGTCGGATGGGGGAGGGTGCCTTGTTGGCTGGCTCGACTTTCCTGACGGCTTTC
>CAINHV010000163.1 GCA_903848965.1 uncultured Opitutia bacterium
CGGGGGCGGGCCGTAATTCACGACGCCCTGGCCAAGCGAGATCGTGCCGGGGCAGCTTCGAATCAGATCCGCAATCACGGGAATGATCGGCGACTGGACGGAGCGGAGGCGGAGCGATTCCTGCATGGGCGGGACCGAGTGTTCGCGCCGGCCTGCGGGGGGAGCAAGGAAACTTCGACCCGGGCCTCGACGCGGCATTGAAACCGGCCGGGCCGCCGGTTGACTGCCGGCATGCGCCTGTGGATCGCCGCCTTGTTTGTCGCCGTGGCCGCCCTCGCGCGGGCGCAGGCGACCAAGCCCAACATCATCTTCATCCTCGCCGACGATCTCGGCTACGGCGAACTGGGCTCTTATGGCCAGAAACTGATCGCGACTCCCCACGTCGATCGGCTGGCGGCCGAGGGCATGCGCTTCACGCAATTCTACGCGGGCAGCACCGTGTGCGCGCCGTCGCGCAGCGTATTGATGACGGGCTTGCACATGGGACGCACGCGGGTGCGGGGCAACGCCGGGCCGGGCAACACCGCCGCCCAAATGTTGCGCACTGGCGACGTGACGGTGGCGGGCGTGCTGCAGCGGGCGGGTTATGCCACCGGGCTCGTCGGCAAGTGGGGCCTCGGACTGGTCGATGACGAAGGGGAGCCGCGTCGCCATGGTTTCGATTATCACTACGGATTTCTCAGCCAGACCCATGCGCACAATCACTTCCCCAGTTTCCTCTGGCGGAATGGCGTGAAGGTTCCGCTGCCCAACGATCTCGTGCCGGTCGGGGCCGTCGAAGGCACGGGCTATGCAACGAAGCGGATCGCCTATGCCGGGGATCTGTTCGCCGGCGAGGCGCAGGCCTTCGTCGAGCGAAACCGCGACCGGCCGTTCTTCCTCTTCCTTTCGCTCACGTCGCCTCACGCCAATAACGAGCGGTCCCGGGTCCTTGGCGACGGCAACGAAGTTCCCGATCTCGGGCCGTATGCGGATCGTCCGTGGAACGAGGCCCAGAAGGCGCACGCGGCGATGATCACCCGGCTCGATCGGGATGTCGGCGAGTTGCTAGCGCAACTGCGGAGGCTGGGACTCGACGAGAAGACGCTGGTGGTGTTCAGCAGCGACAACGGCCCGCATCGCGAAGGCGGACCCAGCTACGACCCCGCGTTTTTCCAGGCGAGCGGCCCGCTGGCCGGCATCAAGCGCAGTCTCACCGACGGCGGCATCCGGGTGCCCTTCATCGCGCGCTGGCCGGGCCGGATCCGGCCCGGGTCGGTGTCAACGCACGTGGGTTATTTCGGCGATCTCATGGCGACGTTTGCCGAAGTGGCCGGCGCCAAACCGCTGCCCAATCTCGACAGCATCAGCCTCGTCCCGACGCTGCTCGGCCGCACTGGCCAGCGCCGGCACGAGTTTCTCTATTGGGAGTTTTATGAGGACGGCGTGAGCCAGGCGGTGCTGCTCGGGGATCGCTGGAAGGGAATCCGGCTGAAGAATCCGCGGGCGCCGCTCCAGCTTTACGACTTGGCGAACGACCTCGGCGAGACGACCGATGTGGCGGCCAAGGAACCGAACGTCGCGGAGCGCCTCGTCCGCATCATGCGCGAGGCGCATGTGGACAACGAGCACTGGAAGCTGCCGGCGCCCTGAGCCGGAACCAGGCAGTTGAAGCGCAAAGCAGCGAAGTTTTGCGACGAGTTGAGATCGTTGGCTGTGGTAGCCCGCGGCGTGAGCAGCGGGACGACATGATGCGAAGCGTTGGAGAAGTCCCTGCTCTCACGGCGGCCCGCGGAGAGAGCGTTGGCGGGGGCCGAGAGGCGGTCAGGGACTTCCTGTCGTCTGGAGGGCCGAGTTCCGCCGAGGCCGATGGCATGGCTTCACGGATTCGGACTCGGGGGGCCTCGTCCCTCCAACTGCCCGCATCGGTTTCACCTCAGAAGAGGTGCCCGACACGTTCTAGCGGCGCGTGCGAACGGGGGCGAGCAGGGCGGAAAGCTCGGCGACGATGGCGGCGTGGTCGGGATGCGAGACGAGGTTGGTGGCTTCCCGGGGATCGGATTCCTCGTCGTAGAGCTGGGTTCCGGCGGGCTGTCCATCGGCCGTGTGCCATTCCGTGTACCGCCAGCGGGTGGTGCGCGCGGAGTAGCCTTCGATGTTCTGCGGCAGCCGGGTCTGGGAGATGGCGGCGCGGCGCACGCTCGCGTCCGGGTTCTCGAGGACGGGTCGGAGGCTCAAGCCGTCGAGGTAGGCCGGCGCGCTCTGCCCGGTGAGCGCAGCCAGCGTGGGATAGAGATCGAGGAGTTCGACGGGCGCGGCGGCCCGGCGGCCGGCGTTCCGCCGATCCGGGAGCGCGATGATCAACGGCACCCGGGCGCTGCGCTCGAAGAGGCTGCGCTTCTGCCAGAGCCCGTGATCGCCGAGGTGGTAGCCGTGGTCGCTGGCGAAGACGATAATCGTGTTCTGCGCCAGGCCGAGGCGGTCGAGCGCGTCGAGCACCCGGCCGACCTGCGCGTCCATGAACGAGATGGAGGCGCGGTAACCCTGGATCGCCTGGCGGCGCTGCTCGTCGGACATCGCATCCTGCTCCGGATAGAAACTTCCGTAGGCGGCGGTCGGCGTGCGAGCCCGGTCGTCGGCGCTGAGCGTCGGGAGGACCACTTGGTCCGCGGGGTAGAGGTCGAACCATTTCTTCGGCGCAACGTACGGCGTGTGGGGACGGTAGAAGCCGACGCCGAGGAAAAAAGGCCGCGACTCGCGCTGGAATTTCTCCAGCAGCCCGATGGCATCCGTGGCCCCGACGCCGTCCGTCTGCTCCGCGTCGGGACCGTCGTCGGCGAGCCAGCTCAGAACGCGGCCGAAGGGATCCGCCGTGCCAGGCAGGAGGCTGAAGATTCGGTGATGCTGATCGCGATCGCGACCGCGCGGGTTGATGACCTGATCCCACGAATAGTAGTCATCGAGGCTCGACGTGCCGAGATCCTCCGGCACGCCGTAGTGGTACAGTTTGCCGACGCGCGCAGCGAACCAGCCGTTACGGCGAAAGAGCTGGGGAAGCGTGACGGTGTCCGGGAGCTTTTCCCGGAAGTGGGGCGAGACCGGGGTACGCACATTCGGATTGGTGTGGATTCCGGTGACGTTCGGCCGGCGGCCGGTCAGGAAGGAGGAGCGGCTCGGCGAGCAGAGTGGAAACTGGCAATAGGCGCGCTCGAACAAGACTCCGCGGGCGGCGAGACGGTCGATGTTCGGCGTTTGCAGACCAGCCGCGCCATAGCAGGCGAGGTCGCAGTTGAGATCGTCGGCGACGAGGAAGAGCACATTGGTCTTCGGGGCGGACGCGGCGGCGAGGGCCGCTCCCGGCGCGAACACGCCGAGCACCATCAGGAGGGGAAGGAGTTTCATGGGGTGGAAAGGCGCGGCGGGCGATCCCGGAGCCCACGGTGGCCGGACCTTCGGCGCGGCGGCGACCCGGCGGGCGCGTCAGCTCGCCAGCTTCAGGCTGGCGGCAAAATGCGCGGTGGCCCGTGCGCACTCGGCGATGCGGCCGACGATCTTGGAATCGCTGATAGCGTCGTTGGTGAAGGCGCCGCCGGTGGCGTAGACGAAGCGCGGGACGATGACGCAGCGGAAATCGAGCATCAGGCTGTTGCTGAGCCCCAGGATGGACATGAAGCTGCCGGGCCCGCCGGCGGAGCAGAGGAAGCCGACGACCTTGTTTTCCCACACGTCGCCCGTGAGCTCGATCAGGTTCTTCACCGCGGCGTTCGCGTCGTAGTTGTAGATCGGGGTCGCGATGAGAACGCCGGCGGCGGGCGCGATCAGCTGGGCGGCCGCGAGCACATTCGGGTGTTCCTTCGCCTTTTCGCCGTCACAGAAGGGCAACGGCAGATCGCGGAGGTCGAGGAACGCGGGTTCGTGGCCGTCGAGGCGGAGCACGCGCTCGGCCTCGCGCGCGAGGAGGCGGCTGTAGCTGTCCGAGTTGAGGCTGGCAGAGATGATCAGGAGACTCATGAGTCGGACCGCGGGGAGGTGTGGGCTACTTGGCCGCCGGCGCGGGAAGGCGGGCCGATTGCCAGGCGAGGAAACGCCATTTGCCCTGTTCCTCCCGGAAAAGGGCGAGGACACTGAGATAAATATCGAGCTGCGGCGAAGCCTCGCTCTGGCCCTTGATCTTGATCCGCGCGTTCATCATCGCGAGGCCGGGGGCGAGGGCGGTGAAGCTCCGATCAGTATATTGGTAGAGCGAATACTTCGTGCTCCCGGTGACCAGCTTCTTGAGGTACGTGGCCTTGTTGTCGAAGTCGCCGTTGGAATGGGTGTAGCTGAGATCCTCCGAGAAGATGGCGTCGAGGCGCGCCGGGTTGCCGGACAGGATGGCGGCGACCCGTTCATCGTCGGCGGCGCGCAGCGCGGCCTGGAAGGCGGGATTGGCCGGGGCAGCGGCGTGGAGCGCCGTGACGAACAGCGCAAGGAAGGGCAGGAGACGCAGGAGGGTGGATTTCATGGGGAAAGAGAAATGGGACCAGGTGGGTGCGGTTACTTCCGGGCCGGCTCCGGTGCCGGCAGATTGCGGGTGGACTGTCATTCGTGAACCCCGCCTGCGCAACGCGCAACAGTGGACTCCGTCGCCGGCCGCGAGGATCACTCCGGCCAACGCCGCCGCTGGGCGGTCATGGCGCGATTGATGCCGTGGAGCAGTTGGTTTTCGTCGAAGGGTTTCAGGAGCGCCGCATCGGCGCCGAGGCCCGCGGCGAGTTTCACGCCATCGTCGGCCTGCCGGCATTTTCATCCGCCGGAGATCGCGAGGCCCCGCGAGGGCAGTTGCTGGTGCTTGAGTTCGCGAATGACATCGAGTCCGTCCCCCTCGGCCATCAACACGTCGGCGATCACGGGATCGAAGTGTTCCTCACCCATTCGCCGGATGGCGTCGTTGCCGCTCGCGACGCAGGCGGCGCTGTGACCGCGCGTCTGCAACCATTGCGCGATCAGTTGCCGAATCTCGGGGGGCGTCATCCGCGATCATGATAGCCAGGGATTTTATGGGCAGCTTTGTCGCGAAGGAGGCAACATTTGGCGGGCGAGCCATTCGCTAAACGTCGCGCCCACTGGCTTCGGCACGGGCCGGCGGTCGGGCGTGATTCGGACGGCGGGAGCCTGGCGCTGCTCCGCGAGGGAGTAGTGTTACGCGTTCGAATAGGCCTGAAGAGACCTATTTCCCTGCCATTGAGCGCAACTCCACGTAGTGATGTGCCTTTCGCTTGGCAGGGATGGAGCTGGGCGATAGCATGTCTCCCTGCGATGAGCATCAAACTCCGCCTGGCACTTTTGCTTGGGTTGTTGATCCTGGGATTCCTCGCGGCCTTGCTGGCGCTCGGTCTGCTCGAACAGCGCGAACGTTCGGAGATGCTGGCCCGGGAACGACAGGCGCGGACGCTGATCCTGAATCACGCGATCGATTTTGCCAGCCGATCGCTGCCGCAGTTCGTGACGGAGGCGGCGCAGGCTGGTGAGTTCGTCCCTGCCGTCGCCCACCCGGAGCTGCCGGAATCGCGCCGACAAATCGAAAGCCAGCTCACGGCCACCGGCTTGAGCACGCTGTGGTTGATGCGCGGCGATGGCACCGTGCGCGCCCGCTTCGGTCAGCGGTCGGAGGCGGCGGAGCCTCTCGGGCCCGCGGATTTTGCGGCCGTGGTGGCGGAAACGCCGAGCCCGCGCTTTTTCGCGGAGTGGGATCGCGAGCTCCACGAAGTCGCGATCCGCCGGTTGCTGCACCTGCCGGGCAACGAGTGGCTGATGGTGACCCGTCGCTGGGACGAGGCCTACCTGCGCGGTCTGTCCCAGGTGACTGAGAGCGAGGTCTCGCTGCGCGAAGTCCGGGACGCGACGATGACCCCGCCCGAGGACGCCATCGTTCTCGTCCGGACCCTCGCCGACTGGCGCGGTCATCCGCTCCGGGTGCTGCGGATCGAGCATCAGGAGGCGGGCATCGATCAGGTTCTCGAGTCCAACTCCCGCCAGTTGCAGGTGTTCCTAGCGTTTGGACTGATGGTGATCGCGGCCACCTGGCTGGTGCTGCAAGGCTGGGTGCTGCAGCCGCTGGCTCGAATCGGCGAGAGCCTGGCCACCAACTCGCCGCAACCGGTCGAGAGTTTGAGTGCGGAGAAGTCCGAACTCGGCCGCGTGGCCGGCCTGGTGCGATCCTCCTTTGAACAACGCGAGGCCCTCGAACGCGAAGTGCGGGAGCGGGCCAGCGCGCAGGCGGCGCTCCAGCGCAGCGAGGCGGCGCTGCAGGCGAATCTGGAGGAACGATCGCGGCTCGGGCGCGACTTGCACGACGGGGTGATCCAATCCCTCTACTCCGCGGGCATGGGACTGACCGGGGTGCGTGCCCTGCTCGGGCCGGAACAGACCGAGGCGGCGTCCCGCCTCGAGCAGAGCAGCGCCGCGCTGAACGAGACCATCCACGACGTCCGCAATTTTCTCATCGGGCTCGAGCCGGAGTCACTCAAGCTCCACACCTTCTCGCAGGCGGTCACGGCGCTGCTGGAAATGATGCGCGGCCACCGGCCGTTTCAGTCGCGGGTGGAGATCGACGACGGGCTGGCGGCCCGCTTGTCCCTCGCCCAGCGCGTGCATGCGCTCCAGATCGCGCGCGAGGCCGTGAGCAACGCCTTACGACATGGCGCCGCGAACCGGATTGGCGTTTCCCTGCAGACCCGCCACGGCCTCGCCGAGTTTGAGGTCACCGACGACGGCCGCGGCGGGGGCGGGCAAATCCAGGGCTCGATCGTCGCTCAGTCGATCGACATGAACGGCGGGCCGGACTTTCATTACGATCAGGCGCTGGGCAACCTCGGGGCTTCGGTGGGCGTGGGGGTGCGGCAGTGGAAGGAACTCCAAACGGCCGCCGAGCGCGCCGTCTATGCGTCCAAGTTCCCCTGACCGCGGGCGTTTTCGTTTGTTTTCGCCCCCGGCCGCTCGGTAGTGTCGGCCATGCTTGTTCGGTCTGCGTCGGCCGCGTTGGGACGGCTCCTGGATGAAATCGGCCCGGTCGATTGCGTCGGGGTCGAGGAACGTGTCGCCAAGTACACCACCCGCTCGATTAAGAAGGGCTCAAAGCGCTGGGGACTGCAGCTCGCCGTGACCATGATCGACCTGACGACCCTGGAGGGAAAGGACACCCCCGGCAAAGTGGCCTCCCTGTGCCGCAAGGCGATCCAGCCGCACGACGATCAGAGCATTCCGAGTGTCGCCGCGGTCTGCGTGTATCCGTCGATGGCCCGCCATGCGCGGAAGCACTTGGGCACGTCCACGATCAAGGTGGCCTCGGTGGCCACCGCGTTCCCGAGTGGCCAGGCGCCGCTCAAGACGCGGCTTGCGGAGGTGCGCGCGGCGGTGGCCGACGGCGCCGACGAAATCGACATGGTCATCAACCGCGGTGCCTTTCTCGCCGGTGAATTTGCGCGGGTGCAGGATGAGATCGCGGCCGTCGTCGAGGCCTGTGGCGCGTCGGCGCTGAAGGTGATTCTCGAGGTCAGCGAACTCGAGACCTTCGACAACATCCGCGCCGCCTCCTTCCTCGCGATGGAGGTCATCCGCGCCGGCGATTTCATTAAGACCAGCACGGGCAAGACCTCGCTCAACGCGACCCTGGGCAACAACCAGGTGATGCTCGAGGCCATCCGCGACTTCTACCTCGATACCAACATTGCCATCGGAATGAAGCCAGCCGGCGGCATCCGCACGGCCAAGCAGGCCCTCCACTTCCTTGTGGCGGTGAAGGAAACGCTCGGCGATGCGTGGCTGACCAACAAGCGCTACCGCTTCGGTGCGAGTTCGCTGCTCAACGATCTCCTGCGGCAAATTGAGAAGGAGAAAACCGGGGCGTACCAGGCGCCCTATTACTTCAGCGAGGCGGCGGAATCCTACTGATCCATGAATCACCACGGAGACTCCGGGATCGGAACGTTGGAGATCAATTCGCCGCCATGCTCGCCCGCCGACGAACGGTCGTGTCTCACCGATCGTAATCCGACTCGGTGTTCTCGGTGCCTCGGTGGTTCAAACGCGTGAAACCATGCCCTCTTTGATTTCGGAAAGACGCAAATCCATCCCCGTCCGCCGGGGCCGGGCCACGCCCGAGTTGATCTTCGGCGACCTCTGGGAATTCGATCCCGCGCCGGAGACGGCCGATCCGAAGCTTCAGCCTCGCTACGATCTCTTCATCAACGGGGCCTTCGTCCCGCCCCGGGCCGGCCGCTATTTCGATTCCATCAACCCGGCCAACGAACAGAAGCTGGCCGACATCGCCCTGGCGGACGCCGCGGACGTCGATGCGGCCTACCGCGCCGCCCAGCGGGCGTTCACGACCACCTGGGGAAAGATGCCCGGGCGCGAGCGGGCCAAGTACCTTTATCGAATTGCGCGGCTGCTGCAGGATCGGGCGCGGGAGTTTGCCGTCGCCGAGACCCTGGACGGCGGCAAGCCGATCAAGGAGTCACGCGACTTCGATGTGCCGATGACCGCGGCGCATTTTTTCTATCATGCGGGCTGGGCCGACAAGCTGGACTACGTCGCCCCCGGCCGGCGCGTCGCCCCGCTCGGGGTCGTGGGCCAGGTTATTCCCTGGAATTTTCCGCTGCTCATGCTGGCGTGGAAGATCGCCCCGGCCCTCGCGATGGGAAACTGCGTCGTGCTCAAGCCCGCCGAGACGACCAGCATCACCTGTCTCAAGTTCGCGACCATCCTCCAGGACGCGGGCCTGCCGCCCGGAGTCGTCAACTTTGTCACGGGCGCGGGCGAAACCGGCGCCGCGGTGATGGCGCATCCGCTCGCGGCGAAGGTTGCCTTCACCGGCTCCACCGAGGTCGGCAAGGCGATCCTGCGGTCGCTCGCCGGCACCGAGAAGAAGATGACCCTCGAGCTCGGCGGCAAGGCCGCGAACATTGTCTTCGACGACGCGCCGCTCGATCAGGCGGTCGAGGGCATCGTCAACGGGATCTTCTTCAACCAGGGCCACGTCTGTTGTGCGGGCTCGCGGCTCCTCGTACACGAGCCGGTCGCGGATCGCGTCCTCGCCAAGCTCAAGCACCGGATGAGAGTGCTGCGGGTCGGCGATCCGCTCGACAAGAACACGGACATCGGGGCGATCAACTCGAAGTCCCAGCTGGAGAAGATCAAGAAACTTGTCGCAAGCGGCGTGAAGGAAGGCGCCGAGATCTTCCAGCCGTCGTGCCGGTTGCCGGCGAAGGGTTATTATTTCCGGCCGACGGTCTTCAGCGGCGTCACGATGAGCCATCGGATTGCGCGCGAGGAAATCTTCGGGCCGGTCCTTAGCGTGCTGACCTTCCGCACCGTGGACGAGGCGGTGGAGCGCGCCAACAACACGGCTTACGGCCTGAGTGCCGGGGTGTGGACCGACAAGGGGTCGCGCATCCTGAAGATGAGCACGGAGCTGAAGGCCGGCGTCGTCTGGGCGAACACCTACAACAAATTCGATCCGACGTCGCCATTCGGCGGCTACAAGGAATCCGGCTTCGGTCGCGAAGGCGGCCGCCAGGGCCTGCTCGATTACGCGAAGCTCGTCTAACCACGAATGGACGCGAATGGACACGAATCGGAGAAGCTCATCCACGGCGATCTTGTGTACACCATCGTTGGGTGCGCCTTCGAGGTATTGCGCGAGGTGGGACATGGGCTGCATGAAAAGCCCTATGAAAACGCCTTGGTGGTCGAACTTGGACTCAGGCGATTGCGGTTTGAGCAGCAGCGTCGCTTCGAAGTCCGATACAAGGGTGTCCAGATTTCGGAGTACATCCCTGACCTTATTGTCGATGATGCCGTGGTCGTGGACGCAAAGGTCATCGATCGCATTACGGATTTTGAGCGCGGGCAGATGCTAAACTATCTCAAGATCACCAAACTTCGGGTCGGCCTGATTGTGAATTTCCGGAGGCCCAAGCTCGAATGGGAGCGCCTCATCCTCTGAGCCTATTCGTGTCCTTTTGTGTCCATTTGTGGTTCTCCCCCCATGTCCCGCCTTCCCATCACCAAAACCCCCAAGCCCTACGTGGGTGGCTCCTTCATCCGTTCCGAGAGCGGCCGCACGTTCCCGCTGGCGGATGCGACGGGCGCTTTCTTTGCCAACATTCCCCAGTGCACGCGCAAGGATCTGCGCAATGCGATTGAGGCCGCCGCCAAGGCCGGACCCGGCTGGGCGAAGCGCACGGCGTACAACCGCGGCCAGATTCTCTATCGGCTGGCCGAGATGCTCGAGGCGCGGCGCGACGAGATGATTGGCACGCTGGTTCGGTTCGGATCGACCAAGAGTGCCGCGGCGAAGGAGGTCGATGCCACGACCGACCGGTTGATCTATTATGCCGGTTGGGCCGACAAATATGAACAGGTGCTCGGCAACACCAATCCCGTCGCGTCGCCGCATTTCAATTTCACCGTCACCGAGCCCATGGGCGTAGTCGGAGTGATCGCGCCCGATGCCCCGGCGTTGCTGGGCCTGGTGTCGCTCATCGCCCCCATCATCGTCAGCGGCAACACGGTCATCGCGCTCGCCGCGGAGAAGAATCCTTATCCATCAATCATCCTCGGGGAGATGCTGGCGACGAGCGATCTCCCCGGCTCGGTGGTGAACCTGCTGACGGGATTCCGCCGCGAGTTGATCCCCACCTTTGCCACCCACACCCACCTCCGGGCCATCAGTGCGGTCGCCGGTCCCGCCGATCGCCAGGCGCTGCGCCTTGGCGCGGCCGAGAGCGTAAAGCGCGTGCACTTCACGGATCTCGAGGGCGCGGCCTGGTTTAAGACCGAAGCGGAGAGCGTCTATGCGATCCGCGATTTCCTGGAGTTCAAAACCACCTGGCATCCGATCGGGGCCTGATCACCGACCGGCGGTCGGCCAGCGCTCCACCTTCCACCTTGGCCATGCTCTCACCTCGGTTCCGAATTCTTGTTCTGCTCGGGCTCCTGATCACCGTCGGTCGCGCCGCCGAGGATCCGTCCTCCACCCGCCGAGCCCAAGCCATCGTGGCCAGTGCGGCCTTCAAGGCCGCGGTCGCGGCCTTCGATCGGGACTATGATCGCTTCGTGAATGAGTTGGTGATGCTGACAGAGATCCCGGCGCCGCCCTTCGGGGAAAAGGCGAGGGGAGAGGCCTACGCCCGTCTCATGCAATCCGCCGGACTCGCCGACGTGCAAACGGATGCGGAGGGCAACATCGTCGCGCTGCGCCCGGGCCGCGGCGGCGCCCCGCTGCTCGCGGTGGCCGCGCATCTCGACACGGTTTTTCCGGCGGACACCAATGTGACGGTGAAACGTGTGGGCACCACCCTGCGGGCGCCGGGCATCGGCGACGATGGCCGCGGCTTGGCCTTCCTGCTCGCCGCGGTGCGCGCCATGCAGGCGGCCGGGATCCAGACCGCGAGTGACATCCTGTTCGTCGGCAACGTGGGCGAGGAGGGCCCGGGAGATCTACGCGGCATTCGCCATCTCTTCACCCAGGGTCCATGGCAGGGCCGAATCAAGCGCTTCATCACCGTCGATGGCCGGTCGAACGACCTGATCGCCAACTCCGCCCTCGGCAGTATCCGGTATCGGGTGACGTTCAAGGGTCCGGGCGGCCACAGTTGGGGTGCCTTTGGGCAGGTCAGCCCCGCCTTCGCGATGGGCGACGCGATCGCGAACCTCGGCCGGCTGGTCGTGCCAAAGCAGCCGCGGGTGTCCTACAATGTCGGGATCGTGTCCGGCGGCACGTCGGTGAACTCGATCCCGTTTGAAACCGCGATGGACGTGGACATGCGGTCGGCGTCGCCGGAGGAACTCCGCAAGGTCGACGCGGAGTTCCAGCGGATTGTCCGTGAGGCCGTGGCGGCGGAGAATGCGGCGCGTTCCACTGTCTTCGGGTCGATCACGGCCGAGTTGAAGCTGATCGGCGAACGTCCGTCGGGCATCACGCCGGTCGACTCGCCCATCCTGCGGCAGGTGACCGCCACGATGCAGGTGTTCGACAAGGTGCCCGTGTGGGAGACAAGCAGCACGGACGCCAACATCCCGATCAGCCTCGGTATTCCGGCCTTCGCGATGGCGTCGCAGTCGGGCGATCGCACGGCCCGCGCCCACTCGCTCGACGAGTGGACCGACGTGGAAAAGACGGCGGCCGTGAAGGATTTCTCTCTCGCGCTCGCCCTGCTCCTCACGATCGCCGAAGTGCCCTGAGCGAGACCCACGACGTGGGCGTGCACAAGGCACGCCCCTACGAAAGGCGGGCGTTACGCGATCTGGTTTAGGGGCGTGGCTCGTCCCCGCCTAGATTCGGATC